>NZ_JAIQXV010000010.1 GCF_020166415.1 Deinococcus multiflagellatus | reverse complement strand
GAACGGCCTGGAATGCCCTGGGGTGAGGTTTCTCCCACCCCAGCACGGCCGAGGTGTACACAGCGTCCAGCAGTGGGGTTAGACCCAGGATGTCCAGCAACTTGCCCAGTTCTGGAACATGGTTGCTGAGCACAACATGGTGCCAGCCCCTCTCCTGCAGCAGGGGCAAGACCGCCTGTGTTTCGGGGTACAACTGCCACGCGCTTGGCGTGAGGTAAGCGGCGCGCACACATGGCGCAAGCGCTGCTGCATCCGCCCTGCTCAGGCCAGCCCGAACGTAGGCCTCAACAAACACAGGATTCAGCTCAGCCCACCAGTCCTGCGCAGCGCGATGGCGACGATGCTCCATGTCCGGGCGATGCCAGCGAAAGCCCTGTGCCAGCCCTGGCCGCAGCATTTCGCGTGTTATGCCATGTCCAGGCTGCTGTGCATTCAGGACGTCCAACAGCGCGCCGCTCCAGAGGCCGGGCCGATGCGCCAGCGTGCCGTCAAAATCCCAGATGAGCAGCGCTGTCACCGGGGCGCAGGCTCTTACTTCTTCAGTGTCAGGGTGCAGGTGCCCACTTTCACGCCAGCGCCGCGCATGATCGCCACGGCTTCCTCGGCGCTTTTGGGATCGGGCAGGTCTTCATCCAGTTTTTCCAGCTCGGCGCTGATCTCGTCCAGCGAGCCGGCCAGCAGGGCGCCGCCACCCACCATGCCCTTCAGAAAGCCAAAGCAGGCCAGCATGTCGCCGTCATTCATCATGCCGGTCATCACGTCACCGGCGAAGATGGTGCCGTCCTCGGGGTTGTAGGAAAAGGGGCCCACGTCGCCGTCAAAGTCCCAGCCGTCGTCCCAGGTGGGGGCCTTCTTGCTCAGCACGATCTGGCGGCTGACCTTCTGGCCGCTGGCCGTGGTGCCACTGAGAATCCAGGTCTGCCCGGGTTTGACCGGCGAGTTGGCCGCCAGCACGCGGGGGGCGCCGAAGGGCGCCACGGTGCGGGGCTGGGCATTTTGCGCGCCGCCCGCCAGGGCAGCGGAGGGCAGAAGGAGGAGGGCAGCCACAAGAACAGAACGCAACATGACGCCCAGCCTAACAGCCGGCCGCCCGCCGCGCCGCCGCACTTGCGCCTAGACTTCTCCGCCCCATTCCAGGCCGTGTTCGGTCCAGGCGGCCTCAATATGCGTCAGGGCGTCCAGGGGCAGCGGACCTTCTTCGACCAGGCGCACGTTCCGCTCCAGGTTTTCGATGTTCGCCGTGCCCACGATGGCGCTATGGACCCCCGGCGAATACGCCGCGAAGCGCAGCGCAAAGGCGTCCCAGTCCAGCCCGGTGGCTTCGCGGACCGCGTTCAGGTTCAGCACCTGCAGCCGTTCCCAGTACGTTTCGGCGTAGTCGCCCACTGGGCGCGCGGTGAAGCGCCACGCCGCGTTGGCAATGGGCCGCTTGGCGATCACGCCCAGGCCGCGCTCGGTGGCGGCGGGCAGCAGCTGGCGGCGGCTGAACTGGTCGGCCAGGTTCACGCTGGTTTCCACGCTGTCAAAGCGCCCGGAGCTGATGGCCCCAGCCAGCGCCTCGTTCTCGCCGCTGTAGGCCACCACGCGAATCAGGCCCGCCGAGCGCGCATCGTCCAGCGCCTGCAGCAGATCCTCGTGGCGCAGCACATCGGCGGGGCAGGAATGCAGGTGAAAAATATCAATCCAGTCGCTGCGCAGCCGGGTCAGGGCCTGCTCGATCCCCAGGCGAATGGCCTGCGGGGTCCAGTCCTCGGCGCCCTCGGCCCCGTAGCCGCCCTTGGTGCTGAGGATGAAGTCGTGGCGGCGGGAGGCGAGGTGGCGGCCAATGCGCTCCTCGCTGAGCCCGTAGCCGCGCGCCGTGTCAATCAGGGTGATGCCCCGGTCCACGGCGCGGTTGAGCAGCGTGCCCGCTTCGTCCTCGCTGAGGTGCTCTGCTCCCACCTGCCCCGCGCCCAGGCCCAGCACGCTGACTTTCAGGCCCGTGTCGCCAAACGCCCGTTGTTCCATAGCGCGCATTGTGCCGCGTGCCCGGGTGAGGATGGAGTCACCTGCCGAGATCAGGGCTTAGGGGCAGGCACCAGGAAGCCGCTGCAGGGCCGGCAGGGTATAGCGCGCGGCGATGCGGGACGACTGAACGCACAACACGCCCGCCTTCAACGACAGCGCCAGGGGCGGCTCGTTGTGCCGGCTCCCTGGTGTGAGAACAGCCGTCCGCATGCCGCCTGAGGGATTCCACAGCCGCAGCGTATTAAAACCGCCGCCCAGCAGAAAACGCCCATCCGGGGTCCACAGCAGGGTGCACACGTTGCTGTCTGGCAGGGCGCGCGTGAGCTGCCCAGGCCGCGCGAGCATCACCTCGCAGCCGGTGAAGCGCAGGGATTCCCAGCAGAACAGCACAGCCGCTGCCCTGCGGCCTGGGGCATACAGCGTCTGTTTATGCTCCCAGGCGTAGTAGTCCGTGTTCGGCGAGGCGCGCACCGTCACCACCGTCCCACCGGGAAACGGCACGTTCAGCTGGGTCAGGTGCACCGGCGCAGCGGGCAAGGCAACCACCATGCCCCAGCGTACCGGCCCAGGCTTCGGCTGCCCTCCACCAGAAGGGGGAGAGAGCTGCACCGCCCTCTCCCCCCTTTCCCAATTCGCCCTCAGGACGACAGCGGCGCGGTTTCCAGCAACTCGGCCCGGCCCTCCTGCTCAGCGCGGAACTGCAGTTCGTACAGGTCGCGGTACAGGCCGCCCTTGGCCAGCAACTCGGCGTGGGGGCCGTCCTCCACGATGCGCCCGCCGTCCATCACGATGATGCGGTCCGCGTTGCGAATGGTGCTGAGGCGGTGGGCGATCACGAAGGTGGTGCGGCCCTGCATCAGGCGTTCCAGGGCGGCCTGCACCAGGGCCTCGGATTCGTTGTCCAGCGCGCTGGTGGCTTCGTCCAGAATCAGGATGCGGGGGTCTTTCAGCAGCGCGCGGGCAATGGCGACCCGCTGGCGCTGCCCGCCGGACAGCTTGACCCCGCGCTCGCCCACCACTGTCTCGTAGCCGTGTTCAAAGCCCATGATGAACTCGTGCGCGTTGGCGGCGCGGGCGGCGGCCTCTACCTCGTCGGGGCGGGCGCCGGGGCGGCCATAGAGAATGTTCTCGCGGATGGTGCCCGAAAACAGCAGGGTTTCCTGCGGCACCAGCCCCACCTGGGCGCGCAGGTCGGCCAGGGCGTAGGTGCGCACGTCCTGCCCGTCCACCTTCAGGGTGCCGCCCGTGACGTCCCAGAAGCGGGGAATCAGGTTCACCAGTGTGGTTTTGCCGGCCCCGCTGGGTCCCACCAGCGCCACCACCTGCCCGGCGGGCACCTCCAGGTTCAGGTCACGCAGCACCGGGGCGCCCTCGTAGGCAAACTGCACGGCTTCAAAGCTCACGCGGCCCTCGGCGCGCTTCAGGGGGGCGGGGGTGGCCGGCTGGGGCAGGTCGCTGCGTTCGTCCAGCAGCTCGAAGATGCGCCCCGAAGCGCCCAGCGCCTCCTGAAACTGGTTGAAAATCCCGGTCAGGGCCGCCACGGTGCCGCCCACCTGCAGCGCGTAGATCAGAAAGGTCACGAGGTTGCCGGGCGTCATGGCCCCCGCCATCACCTGCCGCCCGCCGTACCACAGCACCAGGGCCAGCGACCCGAAGGTCAGGAAGCTCATGGTGCCGGCCATCAGGGCCTGCAGCTGCGCGCGTTTCAGGGCGGCCAGAAAGCTCAGGCGCACCCCCTGGCCGTAGCGTTCGCGCTCCAGGCCCTCGGCGGTGAAGCTCTGCACCACCCGCACGCCACTGATGGCTTCCTCGGCACTGGCGTTGGCGCCTGCCACCGCGTCCTGCACCTCGCGGCTGACCCGGCGAATGCGGCGCCCGATCATGAACGCGGTGCCGATCACCAGCGGAATCACCGCCAGGGTGAGCAGGCTCAGGCGCGGGCTGGTGGTCACCAGCAGGATCACGGCCCCGATCAGGCTGACCGTCTGCGCCGCCAGCTGCGCCAGCGCGGAACTGGTCACCCCCTGCACAGTGCCCACATCGGCGGTGAGGCGGCTGGTGAGGTCGCCGGTTTTGTGGTCCCCAAAAAAGCGCGGCGAGAGGGTCAGCAGGTGCGAGAACAGCGCCCGGCGCAGGTCCGCCACCACGCCTGCCCCCACGCGCGCCAGCAGGTACGACTGCGCCGCCCCAAACAGCGCCGACAAGGCAAAAATGCCCAGCAGCCCCAGCACGGTGCGGTCCAGCGGCCCGGTGTCGGTGCTGCCCACCTTCAAGAACGAGGCGTCAATGAGTTGCCCGAACAGCGCTGGAAACGCCAGATTCAGGCCACTGGCCACCAGGGTCGCCAGCACCCCCAGCACGAACAGCGCGCGGTAGGGCCGGGCATACGCCAGCAGCCGCCGCAACTGCCGGGGGTCCCCCTTGGGGCGGCGGCCACCGGCACTGGCCGTCACGGACATGGAACTGGGGCGGGAAAGCATAGGTGCAGGGTACGCCCGGAGGGGGAGGGACGGGTGACTTTGTGGGGATGTGGGGGGTGGTGAGTGGGAAGTGGGAAAAGATTGGGGGGCAGGGGGCGGGGTGCGGGATGCGGGAAGAGAAGGGTGTGGGGCGTGGGTTGTGGGGGGTGGGAACAGATGGGGGTGGGCGGTGGGCGGGTGGGGTGGTCTGGACGCCCCCTCACCCCTTGCTGCGCAAGGCCCTCTCCCACGAGGGGAGAGGGGAGCAAAGCCCTTCAATCTGTTCAAAAGTAGAACCTTCTGGGCCGCACCAAGACCCTTTGCCCCTCTCCCGCCCAGGTCCAGACGAAGCCGTCGTGCGCGAAGCGCGCGGGCGTACGACGATGGGCGGAGGCGGACCACGGCGTACGACGCGGGGCGAAGCCGAGCCACCCCGAACCGTCAGTCAACGTTTGCCAGCGCAGCGCCGCTCCCCCCGTCCCCTCTGGGGATGGGGGGCTGGGGGGGTGGGGCAAGGGGCAACATCCACAGCATCAACAAAAAAGCGCCCCCACCAGCCCAGCCAGCGGGGAACGCCCAACGCCTTCCAATTACGCCAACGCCGCTTCCGGCGCCACATACGCCAGATCAAACGCCTCGGCCACCCCCTGATACGTCAGCTTGCCCTGGTGCGTATTCAGCCCCAGCCCCAGCGCCTTGTTCTTGCCCAGCGCCGCCACACCGTGGTCGGCCAGCAGCAGCGCATACGGCAGCGTCTGGTTCGTCAGGGCGAAGGTGCTGGTGCGCGGCACGGCGCCGGGCATGTTCGCCACGCCGTAGTGAATGACGCCGTCCACCGTGTACACCGGGTCGTCGTGGGTGGTGGCGTGAATGGTTTCCACGCAGCCGCCCTGGTCCACTGCCACGTCCACGATGACGCTACCTTCGGGCATCAGGCCCAGCATGTCGCGCGTGACGAGGTGCGGGGCCTTGGCGCCAGGAATCAGCACGCCGCCGATCAGCAGGTCCGTGTCAGGCAGCAGGGCGCGGATGTTGGCCTCGCTGCTCATCATGGTGGTGAGCTTGCCGAAGAACACGTCGTCCAGGTAGGCAAGCCGGCGCTGCGACACATCCAGAATGGTCACCTTGGCGCCCAGGCCCATCGCCATCTTGGCCGCGTTCGTACCCACCACGCCGCCACCGATGATGGTCACATGCCCAGGCTGCACGCCGGGCACGCCGCCCAGCAGCACGCCGCGTCCGCCCACGGGCTTTTGCAGGTGGTAGGCGCCGGCCTGCACGCTCAGGCGGCCGGCCACTTCGCTCATGGGGGTCAGGAGGGGCAGGCTGCCGTCGTCCAGCTGCACGGTTTCGTAGGCCACGCCGGTGGTGCCGCTTTGCAGCAGCGCGTCGGTCAGCGGCCGGTCGGCGGCGAGGTGCAGGTAGGTAAAGAGCAGCAGGTCCGGGCGCAGGTACTTGTACTCGCTGGCAATGGGCTCTTTGACCTTCACGACCATTTCGGCGGCCCAGGTGTCGTCGGCGCTGCCCAGGGTGGCCCCGGCGTCCACGTATTCCTGGTCGGCAATGCCGCTGCCCACGCCCGCACCCTGCTGCACCACCACGCTGTGCCCACGGCGCACCAGGGTGGCGACGCCGCCGGGCGTCAGCGCCACACGGTTTTCTTTGACCTTGATTTCTTTCGGGAGTCCGATCTGCATGACCTAACCTCGCTTGGCCCGCGCGGACCTGGGCCCGCCGGCACTGAATATGGCTGAACTTCAACGCAAGATTAACAGGGAAAGCCCTGCGCGCGATTGCCAGCACCGGCCAGAAAACCCCCTATGTCCGCAACAGGGTTGCGCCGCTATGGCACACTACGCCTTATCATGTCGCAAAGCACGCTGGACGCCATTGACCGACAGATTCTGAGCATCCTGCAGCGGGACGCCCGCATTCCCAATACCGAACTGGCCGACGAGATCGGCCTGACCCCGGCCCCCACGCTGCGCCGGGTGCGGCGGCTAGAAGAAGAGGGCGTGATTCAGCGCTACGTGGCCCTGCTGGACCCCAAACTGGTGGGCCGCGAACTGATGGTCATTGTGCGCGTCACGCTGGACAAGCAGACCAAGGCGGGCTTTGAAGGCTTTGCCAAGCGAATGCAGGAGCGGCCCGAGGTGCTGGAATGCTTCCTGTGCCTGGGGGACATTGATTACCTGCTCAAGGTCTGCGTGCCGGATCTGGACGCCTACCAGCATTTTCTGGTGAACACGCTGGCGGCGATTCCGGGGGTGAGGAATACGGCGAGTACGATTGTGGTGAAGCAGGAGAAGGACACGACGAGTTTGCCGTTGGAATGAGGGGGTGGGCGGAGGTGGGCTGGGTTTGCCGCTTCCCTGTGGCCTGCTGTGGGGCGGCAGCCCGGGGTGGCTCATTGCTCATATTTGCCCCACCCCCCAGCCCCCTACCCCAGAGGGGCAGGGGGAGCAGTCGCTGCGCTCGGCAAACGTTGACTGACGGTGTGCGGCGGCTTGCCTTCGCCCCGCGTCGTACGCTGTGGTCCGCCTCCGCCCATCGTCGGACGCCCGCGCGCTACGCGCACGACGGCTTCGTCTGGACCCGGGCGGTAGGAGGGCAGGCCGCCTTGGTGCGGCCCAGAAGGTTCTACTTTTGAACAGATTGAAGGGCTCTGCTCCCCTCTCCCCTCGTGGGACTCGCAGAGCTGCGCCGCAGAGAGGGGCTGGGGGTGAGAGGGCGTCCAGACCATCACACCCGCCCACCCCCATCTGTTCCCACACCCCACAACCCACGCCCCACACCCTTCTCTTCCCGCATCCCGCACCCCGCCCCCTGCCCCCCAATCTTTTCCCACTCACCACCCCCCACTCCCTACACCCTCCTCTCCCCGCTCTCATCTTCCCCGTGGAACACTGGGCCCATGCGTCCTTCTGCCTTGTCCCTCACCCTGGCCCTCAGTGGACTGCTGGCGGCTTGTGCGCCGGCCACCACCCAGTCGCAGCAGGTCAGGCCGGCCCCGGTGGGCACGGCGCCCACGCCGGCCCCGGCCCCAGTGCAGAGCTTCACGGTGGTGTCGTCCCTGTCGGCCACGCCGGTGCGCACCTTCAGCGCGCCGCCCACGCAGGTGATTGACCCGGCGAAGCAGTACCGCGCCATTCTGAAAACCAGCCGGGGCGACGTGACGGTGGAGTTGCTGCCCAAAGCGTCGCCTGTGGCGGTGAACAACTTCGTGTTCCTGGCCCTGAACCGCTTTTACGACGGCACCCGCTTTCACCGCGTCATAGACGGCTTCATGGCCCAGGGCGGTGATCCCCTCAGCGCCGATGAGGGCAAGAAGGCGCAGTGGGGCACCGGCGGGCCCGGCTACCAGTTCGCGGCGGAGGTCAACAACGGCCTGCGTTTTGACCGCGCCGGGGTGCTGGGCATGGCGCGCGCCCAGAGCCTGAATTCGCAGGGCAGCCAGTTTTTCATCACGGTGGCCCCCGCCGACTTCCTGAGTGGCGGCTACACGGTGTTTGGGCGCGTACTGTCGGGGCAGGACGTGCTCGACCGGCTGACGCGCACCTACAACAACGCGGGGCCCATTGCCGGGGCCGGGGCGGACCTGCTGCAGAGCGTGCAGATTCTCCAGTCTCCATAAACACGCGCCGGGGACGGCCCCGGCTACACTGAGCGCCATGCGCGCGCGTTCTGCCCTGCCCCTGCTGGCCGCCGCTGCGGGGGCGTGGTACCTCCGCAGCGTGTTCCGTTTTCGTGATCCAGTGCGCCTGCCGCCCACAGCCCCCGGCGAGGTGCTGAGCCCGGCCGACGGCGTGGTCTGCGCGGTGCGCCGCGTGGAGGGCGGCCAGATTACGGGTGAGCCGCCCGTGGACGCCGCCGGCCTGCTGGGCACCCCAGAGGCGCGTGACGGCTGGCTCATCGCGGTGTTCGTGGGGCCGCTGGACGTGCATTACGTGTACCAGCCCTGCAGTGGCCGGGTCACGTTTGCGCAGCATGTCGGCTCACGCACCAACGTGCCGCTTATCGGTGCCGCCGAGGCGCTGGGCCTGCTGAGTGGCCGTCCGGCCGACCTGCTGACCCGGCGCGGGCCACTGGAAAACGAGCGGCTGGTGGCGGTCACGCACGCAGAGGCGGGCCCAGTCACCCTGACCCTGGTGGCGCCGGGCGCGGGGCTGCGCGGCACCTCGTTCACGCGCGAGGGTGACGAGGTGCGCGCCGGACATAAGGCCGCGTTTCTGGAGGAAGGCGGCGTGGCGCTGCTGCACCTCCCGGCGAACCATGAGCCTGCGGTGCGCGTGGGCGAGCGCGTGCAGGGCGCCCTCAGCGTGGTGGCCCGCCGCATGTCCTAGGCGCGGCGGCCAGGGCGCGGCCCCCCACTCAGAGCAGGGCCAGGCAGAAGCCAAGCAGCAAAGGGGATCAGGTGACCGGAGAAGCGCGCAGTTCAGAACGGCAGAGCCCGGAACGCATCGGGGAGCGGCTGATGGCCGACCGCAAGGTGCGCGCCGTGGCCCAGGCGGGCAGCTACGGCACCGAGTTCGCCTGGGCCGGCAGCGTGCCCACCTTCGTCACCTTTGAGCGCGGCCTGGACGCGCCGCAGACCGATCACCGCGCCGGGGTGCTCACCGAACGCTTTCCCTACGAAAAGCTTGAGGCGTGGCGCGACTGGGACCTGGCCCGGCAGGAAGCCCCGCTGGCCCTGCTGGCCACCAGCCGCGTGCTGTACGACCCCACCGGACACTACAGCCGCATTCAGCGCACCCTGTGGAACCTCAGTGACGCGCAGCGCGCCGCCCACCGCGCCGACCTGCTGGGGGCAGCCGGGGCGGCCCTGGACGAGGCGCGCGCCGCCCACACCGGCCCCGGCCACGGCGTGCAGGAACAGCTGCTGGCCCTGGCCGACGCCCGGCAACTGGCGCTGAATCTGCTGTACCCGGCGCTGCTGACCCACCTGCACCTGTGGCCGGAATTCGAGATTCGCCTGCCCCACGCGTGGCGGGCCTCGGCGGGGCTGCGCTTTCCCAAGGCGGTGTACCGCCTGGAATCGCTGTACTGCTTTGGCGGCGAGGACGAAGCGCGCCGGGTGCTGCTCGCCACGCGCGGCCTGGGCCTGCTGGACCAGGAACGCCGGGCCCGCGCGGCCTTTCAGGCGGGCTACTACGACGGCGCCGTGCGCTACCTGCGCGACGAAACCGCCCGCACCCACCGAGACGACCTGCGCCGCTGGCTCAACCTCACCCCCGCCCGCCGCGAGAAGCTGGGCACCCTGCTGGGGGTCACGCGCGCCCCCCTGGGCCCGGCAGCGCTGAAGGTGACCCAGGAGTTGCTGGAAGCGGTGCGCGAGGGAGAGTAAATGGAAAGTGGGAAGTGGGGAAAAGCATCCCTCTCCACTTCCCACTCACCACTCCCTCCTTCCGCAACAAAAAAGCGAGCCCTGGGCTCGCTCCTTTGTTGCCTTACGCGTTCGCGCTGCTCTCCTGCTCCAGCACCTTGCCGGTGCGGACCTGCACGGTGCGCTTCTGGGCGGCTTCGCTGCGCGGCACGCGGATGGTCAGGGTGCCGTGCTCGAAATCGGCCTCGACCTTGGTGAGGTCGTACTTGGCGGGCACGCTGAAGGTGCGGGCCAGGGTGCCGTAGGCGCGCTCCACACGGTGGGCGGTGCGGCCTTCTTTGCGGTCATAGGCGCGGGTGGCCTGCACGGTCAGGGTCTGGTTCTCGGCTTCGATCTGCAGGGCGTCAGGCCGGATGCCGGGCAGGTCCAGCACCAGTTCCAGACCCTGCTCGTCTTCATGCACGTCCACCGGGGGGGCAAAGCGGGTGGGGGCCGAGTTCACTTGGCCGAAGGCGCGGTCCATGCGCTGGGTCAGTTCTTCAATCTCGCGGAAAGGATCAAATCGCATCATGCACGTACCTCCTTGGGGATGAAAGCGCGCGGCCGGCACAGCCCGGATGGCCCTCGCGCTTAACTGCCCATATAGTAAAACCTGAGTGCTTTGTTGTCAAGTTTAGTGCGCCTTAAGAAGGGTGATGCAGGACGGGCTGGGGGTAGCGGCATGACAGGCCCCCCGGGGCGGTGTACACTTCCCCAGGCTGTGCGGGCCTTGCCCCGGCGCGCCCCCTTACAACCTCCACTTTCGTCCTTTCCCAGCAGTCCCGTGAGGCTGCACCCGCCCCGTGAGGCAGGAGAAGGAGCCCCCATGCACCACCACACCCAGAGCCGTCAGCCTGCGCTGAGCGGCGTTTTTTTCATGCTTGCCGGGAAGGGCGCATGACCCCCAAGGCCACGATTCTGACCGCCGACGAGGTCCGGCGCGCCCTGACGCGCATTGCCCACGAGATCATTGAGCGCAACAAGGGCGCGCAAGCATTGGCCTTGATCGGCGTGCACACGCGCGGCATTCCACTGGCCGCCCGCCTCGCGCAGAAACTCAGCGAACTGGAAGGCGTGGACGTGCCCACCGGGATGCTGGACATCACCCTGTACCGCGACGATCTGTCGGAGGTGGCGCAGCAGCCGATCATCCGCGAGACGCAGGTGCCCTTTGACCTGCGTGACCGCCGCGTGGTGCTGGTGGACGACGTGCTGTACACCGGCCGCACCGTGCGAGCCGCTCTGGACGCATTGATTGACCTGGGGCGACCGGCCGGCATTCAGCTGGCGGTGCTGGTGGACCGGGGCCACCGCGAACTGCCCATCCGCGCCGACTACGTGGGCAAGAACCTGCCGACCGCCGCGCACGAGGTCGTGAAGGTGAAGGTCCAGGAAACCGACGGCGTGGACAGCGTGGAACTGTGGGACATGGAGGCGCTGCGATGAACGCCCCCGTGAGCATGGGCCCGCGCCCGCGCAACCTGCTGGACTTTCAGGACTGGAGCCCCGAACGCCTAACCGCCATTCTGGACAACGCCGACACCATGCTGCAGGTGCTGGACCGTCCGGTGAAAAAGGTGCCCGCGCTGCAGGGCCTGACCGTCTGCAACGCGTTTTTCGAGAACTCCACCCGCACCCGCACCTCCTTTGAACTGGCCGCCCGGCGCATGAGCGCCGACGTGCTGACCTTTGCAGCGGGGGCCAGCAGCGTGAACAAGGGCGAGAGCCTGCGTGACACCCTGGAAGTGCTGACCTCGTACAAGGTGGACGCCTATATCGTGCGGCACCACGCCTCGGGGGCGGCGCATCTGGTGGCCAAGTACAGCGGCAAGCCGGTGATCAACGCGGGCGACGGCCGCCGCGCGCACCCCACCCAGGCTCTGCTGGACGCCTACACCATTCGCCAGGAATACGGCAGCCTGGAAGGCAAAACGGTGGCGATTCTGGGTGACGTGCGCCACAGCCGCGTGGCCCGCAGCAACGCTGAACTGCTGCCCAAGCTGGGCGCCAAGGTGGTCCTGTGCGGCCCGGCCACCCTGCTGCCCGCAGGGCTGGCGGCCCTGCCCGGCGTGACCCTGACCACCGACCCACGCGAGGCCGTGCGCGGCGCCCACGCGGTGATGGCCCTGCGGCTGCAGCGCGAGCGGATGCAGGGCGGTTTCCTGGGCAGCCTGCAGGAGTACGCCGACACCTATCAAGTGAACGAACGCCTGATGGCCGAAGCCGAAAGCGGCGCAATTGTCCTGCACCCTGGCCCCATGAACCGCGACCTGGAAATCAGCGGGGAGGCCGCCGACGGAAAGAGGAGCCGCATCCTGAAACAGGTGGAAAACGGGCAGGCCATCCGCATGAGTGTGCTGTACCACCTGCTGGTGGGCCGGGAATAACGGTGCGGCGCGCGGCTCTGCTGCTGGCGGCCCTGCACAGTGGGGCCGGGGCCTGCAGTCCGGTGCCCCCCAGCGCCGCCCTGACCCAGGCGCAGGCCGCGCTGGACGCCGCACGGGTGGACAGCGCCGCGTGTGCGGGGCAGCTTGGCGCGGCCTGCACCGCCTACCGGCTGGCCCCGGCCCAGGTGGCCGAACTGCGCCTGACGGTGGCCCGCGAAGCCAGCACGTTGTTTGCGGGGGCGCCGCTCCCGGCGGACAGTCTGCGCCAGCAGGGCAGCGTGTGGCACCTCACCGAATCGGTGCGCTACGGCCAGGACACGCAGATTCGTGCGGTGCCGGGCGGCAGCGTGGCGATCACCACTGACCGGCAAACCGCTTACGAGCGCGTGACCGAACGCCTGAACCGCGCTTCGCGCTGGTCGGCCCTGTGGTGGACCTGCGGGCTGGCGGGGCTGGGCGGTCCGGGCCTAGAGGTGCGTGACTGCCGCTGGACCCCGGCCGCAGACGGCTGGCCGCGCACCTTCGATTTCACGGTGCTCCAGGCCGACGCCAGCCTGCCCCCAGGCCGCTATTCGTGGTATGCCCCAGATGGCGGCAGCTGCCACGGCGGCGCGCCGTTCCGCAAAGCGGATTTCCGCTAGGAGGAAACCTATGCGTCATCTGCTTGCCCTGCTGCTGCTGACCCAGAGTGTGGCGCTGGCCTGTTCGCCCCCCTACCGGAGCCCCGCCATGATGAGCGCTGAGCGCGCGCTGAACGGCCTCCGTATGGGTGCGGCCTGCCCGGTCGTGGTAGAAACGCTCTGTAGCCGCACCTACCGCGCCGGGCCGCAGGAGGTCGCGAAGCTCTTTGCCCAGCAAGCCAACACGGTGGCCCGCCGCAACGGTGAGGTCTGGACCGTGGTGCTGGACAAGTACCGGGGCCAGCGGGTGCGGATTCGGGCGGGAGCCGGGGGCGCGCAGGTGGTTCAGAGCGACTGGGAGACCGCGTATGAAACGCTGCTCTCCCGCATGGCCACTGCCACAGAGGCAGCGGGTCATGACGGCAAACCTGTGACCTGCACGCGGCTGGGCGTGAAGAGTGACCGCGTACTGACTTTCAAGCAGTGCCGCGTGAGCTGGGCAAAGGCCCAGTCTCCACTGCCAGGACAACCCTTCACGCCCACCATCCACTTCACGCTGAGTCAGGTGGCAGACAGCACCCTGCAGCGGGCGGTGGCGTATACGTATACCCCGCTGACCTGGGGCGGTTACCCCTGCGAGACTCCACTGGACTATGAGGAGCGCTGAGACTCACTCTGGCCTCGGGCGCCAGGAGGCGACATGACCCGAACACCGCAGCGCTCTGTCGTCCTCCCCGACGTGCATGGTTGTCCCCAGTTCCTGGACTGGGCCGAGGCCCTCTTTCCTGGCCGGCATTTCATTCTGCTGGGTGACCTGATTCACCGGGGCCCGGATTCCCGTGCGTGCCTCAAACGGGCGCTGGCCTGGGCCACGGCTGGCCGGGCGGTCCTGCTCTGGGGCAACCACGAAGACTGGGTCTGGAAGGAAGGCGCCGCGCTATCAGGGGCCGCCCGCGACGCGTGGTTTGAGCGCGAAGAGGCCGCGCTTCTGCAGCAGTACGAAGCCCACGGAGAGGGGCTGCCGGAGCTGGTGGCTGACATTGAGCGCTTCGCCCAGCTGGCCCGGCCCTATTACGTGGAAGAGGACATGCTCTGCGCCCACGCCGCGCGCCCCAGCTTGGGCCGCAGCGCCGACGAGCTGCTTGACCGTGGGTATCTACTGGACACACCGGCGCTTGGCCTCCACCCGCTGCCCACGGCCTTTTTTCCAGCCCTCCGCTATTCCGTGCACGGCCATGCCCCCCAGAAAGCCCCGGTCGTTGACCTCGCCAATGGCGTGGTCTACCTGGATCTGGGCACCGTCAGGACGGGCCAGTTCTGTGCCTGGGACGCCGAAACTCAACAGGTTTATCTCTACCCCGATTCAAGCCCTCTTGCTTCTCAGGAGACCCCATGACCATCACCATCACCAATATCAAGCGCGTCGGTTCGGACAAGACGGAATCGGTCACCATCGAAAACGGCGTTATCAAAGGCTGGAACTTGCCCGAAGAAGGCCAGGTGCTGGACGGACAGGGCGGCACCGTGGCCCCGGCGCTCATCGAACCCCACGCCCACCTGCGCGAACCCGGCCAGACGGAAAAAGAAGACCTGGCCTCCGGGCTGGCGGCAGCGGCGGCCGGCGGTTACGGCACGGTGGTCTCTATGCCCAACACCAGCCCCGTGGTAGATGACCCGGCGACCGTGCGCACCCTGATCGAGAAGGCGGCGGGCCTGGGCCTGGCGCGCCTGAAGCCGGCGGCGGCCCTGACCAGGGGGCAGCAGGGCGACACCCTGGCCGAACTGGGCTACCTGAAAGACGCAGGCGCGGCGATGTTCACCGACGATGGGCGCACGAACGAGAACGCCCGGACCCTGCGCCTGGGCCTAGAAACGGCCGGCAGCCTGGGCATGATCGTTTCGGTGCATGCCGAAGACGCTTCTCTGCGCGCCGACGGCGTGATGAACGAGGGCCCCGTCAGCGAGGCGCTGGGCCTGCCCGGCAACCCGGCGGCCGCCGAAGCGGCACGCGTGGCCCGCGACATTGAAATCGTGGCGGAACTGCACGCCCAGGGCCGCCCGGCCCGGCTGCACATCCAGCACCTCTCCACCGCCCGCGCGCTGGATCTGGTGCGGGGGGCCAAGGCGCGTGGCCTGCCGGTGACCTGCGAGGTCTGCCCCCACCACCTCACCCTGACCGACGAGGCGCTGCGCAGCTTTGACGCGATTTACAAGGTGGCGCCGCCCCTGCGCACCCAGGCCGATGCCGACCATCTGCTTGAAGGCCTGAAAGATGGCAGCGTGGACTGCCTCGCCACCGACCACGCGCCCCACACCCGCGCCGAAAAGGAACGTGACCTGCTGGACGCCCCCAGCGGCATCGCGTACATCGAGCTGGCGTTTCCGCTGATGTACACCCGCTTTGGCGAGGCGCTGGGCCTGGAGAAGCTGGTGGACCTGTTCACAGCTGCGCCTGCGCGCGTGATGGGCTGGTCCGAACCCACCCTGGACGCGGGCGCCCCCGCTGATCTGGTGGTGCTGGACCTGGAGACCGAACGCCCCGTCAACCCGGCCGAATTCAAGAGCAAGGCGAAGTTCACCCCCTGGGCCGGTGAAACCCTGAAGGGCTGGCCCCTGCTGACGGTGGTGGGCGGGACAGTGGCGTACCAGCGCTAAGGGCCCAGTTGAGGCGTCCAGGGGTTGAGGGGTCGAGCATGGTGAGCCTCTCGACCACTGGACTTTTAGACTCCTCGACCTGCTGACCGGTCCAGCCGGAACAGCCGCAGGTCGTCCGCCGCCTGGCCCTGAATGTGCGCCGTGAGCAGCCGGGCGGCCTGCACGGAATAGGTGATGCCGTTGCCGCCGTAGCCCAGGGCGAACAGCAGCCGCTCACCGTTCGTTTTGGGGCCAATGTAGGCCAGACCGTCCTGGGTTTCGCCAAAGGTGCCGGCCCAGGCAAAGGCCACCTCGGGCTTCAGGTGGGGCAGCAGCCGTTCCAGGCGGCGCTCCAGTCGGCGCTGCTTGCGCGGCAGGCTGCGCTCGCGGCGGGCGGGGCTGTGGTGGGGGTCGTCCTCGCCGCCAACCACCACGCGGCCGTCCTGGGTGGTGCGGGCGTACAGGTAGGGGCGGGCGGTTTCCCAGATCAGGCAGCCCCCCGGCCACAGTTCGCCGCCCGCCTGGGCAATGGGCTCGGTGGCCAGGGCGTAGGAGTTTTTCAGCTGGGCCAGA
The DNA here is from genome assembly GCF_020166415.1 of Deinococcus multiflagellatus. NCBI lineage: Bacteria > Thermotogati > Deinococcota > Deinococci > Deinococcales > Deinococcaceae > Deinococcus > Deinococcus multiflagellatus. Next base: position 127,875 of record NZ_JAIQXV010000010.1, on the reverse strand, counting down.
CGGCGGCCCAGAAAGGTCTCGGCCTCGTAGCCGGTGGCCACCACCACCCAGTGGGCCCGCACGGGCACGCCCCGGTCGGTGTGGGCGGTCCAGGTGCGGCCCCCGTCCAGCCGGGTCACGGCAGTACGGTCGTATACCCGCGCGCCCCGGGTCAGCGCCCGCTGCAGCAGCTGCTGGGTCAGGCGGTAGGGGTCCACCTCGGCGCCGTCGCGGCTGAAGAGCGCGGCGGGGGCCTGGATGCCAAAGCGGGCTTTCAGTTCCCGGGCGTCCAGGTGCTCCACCGCCAGCCCGGCGCGGGTGCGCGCGGCGTGTTCCTCGCGCAGCATCCGGGCGTCTTTTCTCGTGCTGGCGTAGTACAGACTGCCGCGCGCCCGGAAGCCGCAGTCGTCGGACAGCCCGGCGGTCAGGGCGCGCACCCGGTCAATGGCGTCCCGGCACAGGTGGTAGGCGCGTTCGGCGTCGGCGCGGCCAATCATGGCGCTCAGGTCCACCAGATTGGTGTCGATCTCGTACTGCAACAGGGCGGTGCTGGCACTGGTGCTGCCAAAGCCTGCGTCGCGGCGGTCCAGCACCACGGTGTCCAGGCCCGCCTCGCTCAGGGCGTCGGCCAGCAGGGCCCCGGTGATGCCCGCGCCAATCACCAGCACGTCCGCCTGTTCGGGGGCCGCCAGGGGCGGGTAGGTGTACATCAGCCCATTCGTCAGGGGCCAGAAGGCCCGTCCACTGCGCAGGTCCATCGCGGCCATCTTGGCAGCCGCCCGGGCGCGGAACTGCACGCCTTGCTGCGGTTGAGCTTGCGGGGCGGGGGCGAACACGGCCAGAAGCACAGCACAGCGGTGTGGCGCTGACCCACAGCGAAGTGGCCTCGCTGCGCTGGGCAGGAGGCCACGTGGGGGCTAGGACTGGAGGTTAGAACCAACGGCGCTGGGGCTTGCCGCGCAGTTTGCGCTGGGCGCGGTCCAGCAGGAAATCCAGGGCGCGGTCGCGCTTGCGGGCCTTGGTGTACTTGGTCTTGCGCTGCGATTTGCGGGCCAGGGCCAGCAGTTCCAGGGCGATGGGCGCCACCGTCAGCAGCAGACCAAGTTTGCCTTTGGAGCGGGTGCGGGTCTTCATGTCTGCCAGTACGACAGACGCGGCTGCAAAGTTGCTGAAGGGCCACTCAATACCCTTCATCGGTGAGCAGGTGGCTGTGGGCGGCGCGGGCCACAGCCAAACCGTCCAGCACGGTGTGGGCACGCAACAGGTGGCCCCGGCCCGCCAGCTGCGCGGCATACCGGGGCACTTCGGCTGCCTGCAGGTGGGCAGCGGCCACGCGCAGATGCGCCGCGGCCCGTTCCAGGTCGTGCGCGGCCTTTAGGGTCTGGGTGGCCTGTTCGGTCTCTGATACGGGCCGCCTCTGATTCCAAAGCATATTGGGAAGAGCGCAGGGGTGCTTTTCCATCGCCGTCGTCCCGGATGTTCTCGTGTTCGTTCCGCTCGCCCCTCGCCTTCGGCTCACCTGAGTTCCGTATGACCTGGGGCCCACCCTGCCATGTCCGGCATGGCGGAATGGTCGCTGGGCGGGCAGAAAACGGCGTGTCCGGCGCGGTAGGCTGGGGCATGACGGCAACCCAGGACAGGGCTGCAGGCCTGCGCGAGCAGCTTGTGGCGTGGCGGCGACACCTGCACATGCATCCCGAGGTCGGCTTTCACGAGCACGAGACCGCCGCGTTCATCGAGGCCGAGCTGAAGAAGATGCCGGGCCTGACGGTCACGCGGCCCACCGCCACCAGCGTGCTCGCGGTCCTGAAGGGCGGCCAACCCGGGCGCACCGTGCTGCTGCGCGCCGATATTGACGCCCTGCCCATCCATGAGGAAAACCGCTTCGAGTTCGCCTCCACGCGCCCCGGCGTCATGCACGCCTGCGGGCACGACGGCCACACGGCCATCCTGCTGGGCGTGGCCAAACTGCTCGCCGAACACCCAGAAACGGTGCCCGGCGAGGTGCGCATGATCTTCCAGCACGCCGAGGAAATCGGGCCCGGCGGCGCCGAGGAGCTGGTCATGGAGACGCCGCTGATGGACGGCGTGGATGTGGTCACCGGGCTGCACCTGAACAGCCAGCTGCCCGCCGGGGTGGTGGCGGTCAAGGCCGGGGCCTTTATGGCGGCGCCCGACACCATTGAGCTGACCATTCGCGGCAAGGGCGGCCACGGCGCGCACCCCGAAGAGACCGTGGACCCTATCGCCGTGGGCGCGCAGGTGGTGACCAACCTGCAGCATGTGGTGAGCCGCATGGTGGCCGCCCAGGACGCCCTGGTGGTCAGCGTCACCAAGTTTGTCAGCGGCACCACCCACAACGTCATTCCCGACAGCGCCGAGCTGATGGGCACCGTGCGCACCTTTGACCCTGGCCTGCGCGAGCGCGCGCCCCAGCTGATCGAGCGCGTAGTGAAGGGCATCTGCGCGGCCCACGGCGCCGAGTACGAGCTGCGCTACGAGTTCGGCTACCGCCCGCTGATCAACACCGACTGGGTGGCGGCGCAGCTGCGCGAGGTGGCCCTGGACGTGGTGGGCGAGGAGCGCTTCCGCGAGGCCAAACCCACGATGGGCGGCGAGGACTTCAGCGCCTACCTGGAAAAGGCCCCCGGCGCGTACTTCAACGTGGGCGCGGGCAGCGACGAGGCCGACAGCCGCTGGCCGCACCACCACCCCCGCTTCACCATTGACGAAACCAGCCTGGAAACGGGGGTGCAGATGCTGCACGCCGCGGCGCTGCGCCTGGCGCAGCCACAGGACGAGCGGGCGTAGCACGGGAAGGCAGGGAACGCGGACCAGGGGCTCCGGCCACCGAACCGCGTCCGTGCGGCACGGGCGCAGCTGGACCGCGGCCCCGCCCCCTCCTGCACAGCGCCTGTGCTGCCCAGGGGAGCGGCACCCAACGTCACCCGCCACTGGCCCCAGTGGTTCACTGAGCGGGCCTCCCTCTCCTCTGCCCGGTCTCCTTTGCCCGTCATTCAAACTGCAGGCATGGGATGGCGGCCCTCGCTGGGCGCCCCGGGGCCCGGGGCCACCCGGCGGAACAGCTCGGTCAGCTGTGGGTCAAACTGGGTGCCCGCGCCCTGCAGGATGATGGTCATGGCCTCTTCGTGGCTCATGGCGCCCTTGTAGGGCCGCACGCTGGTCAGGGCGTCGTACACGTCACACAGGGCAAAGATGCGCGCCAGCAGGGGAATCTGCTCGCCCCCAAGGCGGTCGGGGTAACCTGCGCCGTCCCAGCGCTCATGGTGGTGGCGCACCACCTCATGGGCCTGTGGGTGCAAGAAGGGAATGCGCGCCACCAGTTCGGCGCCCAGCGGCGCGTGCTGTTCCATGATCAGGCGCTCTTCCGGGGTCAGGCGGCCGGGCTTGAGCAGGATGGTGTCTGGCACGCTGAGCTTGCCAATATCGTGCAGGGTGGCGCCGTGGCGCAGGGCAAGGCGCTGGTCGTCGGGGAGGTTCAGGGCCTCGCCCATGCGCGCGGCGAGGTCGCGCACGCGCTGGGTGTGGCCCTGGGTTTCCAGGTCGCGGGCTTCCAGGGCCACGCCCAGCATGTTCAGGGCGGCGTCCAGGGTGGCGCGCAGGTCGCTGAGGTGCGCGCTGCGCTCCATGACCCGGGTGCCCACGCTGGCCAGCATGGCGGCCAGGGCTTCCTCGCTGGACTGAAAGGGGCGGTGGGGGTCGCGCAGCAGGCACAGCACGCCCAGCGGCTGGCGGTCATGCGAACGCATGGGCACCACCATCAGCGCCTGCTGGGCCGTGCGCCCGGCCGGGTGGATGTACGCCCCCGGGGCATCCTGCACCCGCGCGGCGCGGATGATCCGCCCGCTGTCCAGCGCCTGCCAGGACAGCCCCTCGCCCCGGGGCAACTGGCCTGGGGTGTCCATCTGCTGCGCCGGGCCCGCCTGGGCCGAGGGCACCAGCGCGTCGAGGCCAGGATCGTACCGCAGCAGCAGGGTGGAACTGGTGCGCAGCAGGTCGTGCGCCGCCTGCGTCAGGTAGGCGGCAATCTGCTGCTCACCCACGTCCAGGTTCAGGTCGCTGTGCAGCTGCGCCAGTTGCTCCAGTTCCCGCCAGCGCTCTTGCAGCTGCAGCAGCGCGGCAATCTGCTGGGCAAACACCTGGGCATCCTGAATGGCCCCCGCCGAGAACACCGCTTCAGATTCGGTGGATTCCAGGTTCAGGTGGGCCACCACCTCGCCCCCCACCACCACGGGCAGGCACAGACTGGCCCGCAGCGCCGTGCGCTGGCCCAGGTCGGCAAAGGCCTGCCGGGGCCCCGAGGCCAGTTCGGCGTCGGCCTCGGCCCACACGCGCTCGATTTCAGCGGGGCGCAGCACCCGGGGCACCCCCTGGCGCCACGCGTCCAGGCCCTGCCCGTACCAGCGCAGCTGCGAGGCCTCTGGCAGCGGTGTGCCCACCAGTTCGTGCGCGTAGCCCACAGCGGCGCAGATACGGAACTGCACCCCTTCGCGGATGTTCAGGCTGCCGCAGCCCACCCCGCTGATGGTGGTGACCGCCAGCTGCAGCAGTTCCTGCCAGTCCTGGTCCCGCAGGGGGCGGCGCTGCGCCAGCAGTTCCACGGTGGTGCGCTGGGCCTGCCACAGCGAGTAGCGGGGGCGCAGATCGGGCACCGGGGCGGGCGCGGCGCGGCGCGGCAGGTCGTCCAGGGTGACCAGGCGGTTGCCGCCGTTGGTCTTGGCCACGTACAGCGCTTCGTCGGCCCGGTGCACCAGTTGCGCCGGTTGCTCGCGCAGCAGCCGGGAGGCCAGCCCCGCCGACACGGTCAGGCAGGCCCAGGGCGCGGCGCTGCCCGGATCGGTCAGCTGGGCCTGCACGCGCGCCACCACCGCCCGCGCGTCGGGTTCAGGCAGATTCAGCAGCAGGGCAAAGGCCTCGTGGCCCAGCCGGAAGCCGCACCCCGGCGCCGCGTCGTGCAGCACCTGCCCGACATAGCGCAGCGCCCGCTCGCCCGCTTCGGGGCCGTGCTTGTCGGTCAGCTGGCGGAAGTCATCCACGTCCAGCAGCACGAGGTGATCGCCCACCTCCAAGCGGGCCAGGGCTTCATCAAAGCGGCGGCGGTTGCCCAGGCCGGTCAGGTCGTCGGTCATGACCTGCTGGCGCAGATCGTTCGCCAGCCGCAGCAGCCGCAGCCGCGCCTGCAACACGCCCAGCACCAGAACCGTGGCCACACTGTGCAGCGCCAGCATGCCGGGGTACACCACCAGGCCCAGCGCACGCGACTCGGGCAGGAACAGCAGCGGCAGTCCCACGCCCAGGTAAGGCAGAGGCAACTTCCACAGGTCGCGCAGGTTGGCGTGCGCGAGGTCCAGGGTGGGCCGCAGCAGCGACGCCGCCCCCAGCACCGTGAGGGTATTGACCAGCGCCACCAGCCCGCCCAGCTGTGATTCCAGCAGCCGCCACGCCACCGTGGGCAACGCCACCAGGGCGCCCGCCCCAAGGCCGTAACGCAGCGTGACCAGCGCAATGGGCACGTACCGCAGGTCAATCTTGTACGGCCCTACCTCGACGGCGTAGTGCATCAGCACGGCGGCGGTGCCCGCCGAGAGCAGCAGGCGCAGGGCGTGGTCGGGCCAGTGGCGCCGCACCGGCCAGTCGCGGTAGGTCAGGCTCAGCAGGAACGTGCAGGTGAGCAGCAGGCACAGGTTCAGTAGCACGGCACGTCCTCCCTGCCCACCGTACCGCTTTCCCACTTACACCAGTCTCACCCCCGCCCCCGGCGACTGTACCTAAAGTGACAATTCTGGTCGTTTGATTCTGGCCCTGGCTGTGGGCAACTGGGGGCGCTGGCGGCGGGCCCGCAGCGCACCAAAACGCCGGGGGCGGCCCCCGGGAAAGCGCGCCGCCCACCGCTCTGACAGCGCTGTCACACCCCGGCTGGCTTTAGCGGCTGCGCAGGGTGCCCTGCACGGCGCTCATGAATTCGGCGCGGGTGCGCGGATCGCTGCGAAAGCGCCCGCGCATGGCGCTGGTGGTGGTGGAGCTGTTCTGCTTCTGCACCCCGCGCATGGCCATGCACAGGTGCACGCCTTCCATGTAGACCGCCACGCCCTTGGGCGACAGCAGGCCCTCCACGGCGTCGGCAATCTGGGTGGTGATGCGCTCCTGCACCTGCAGGCGGCGCGAATACAGGTCCACGATGCGCGCAAACTTGCTGAGGCCCAGAATCTTGCCGTCGGGGATATAGGCGATGTGCGCCCGGCCATAAAACGGCAGCATGTGGTGCTCGCACATGGAATAGAACTCAATGTCCTTGACGATCACCATCTCGCTGCCCTCGGCGGCAAACACGCCCTCGCCCACCGCGTCGTGCAGGGTCTTGTGATACCCGGCGGTCATGAAGCTCCAGGCCTTGGCCACGCGGTGCGGCGTGCGCGTCAGGCCCTCGCGCGCCGGGTCCTCGCCGATGGCTGCCAGCCAGTCGTGCGTCAGCGCGCTCAGGCCGGGCACCTCCTGCTTCTCATCGGCGGCACTGATCACGGGTTCAATGGTCACAGGACAACTCCTTTGCGGGCCCCGCCTGCGCGCGCAGACCGGACCCCATGATGAATGCCGCGAGTGTAGGCCAGGGCCCCTCGCGGCGACTGTCGGATGGCTTTCATGCCCTGGGGGCGTGGCCCCGGTGGGCGGCCGGGGCCAACCGCGAAGACGCGCACGCCTCCACTGGCCCCAGGCTTTGGCTCAGGCCCAGCTGACCTCGCCGTAGGTCTGCTCGCGGGCCGGGCCGCACGAGAAGATGACCACCGGGCAGTTCACGGTCTCTTCAATCAGGTCCAGGTACGCCTGGGCCTCCCCCGCCAGGGTGGCGCGGCTGGTGGCGCCCTCGGTGGTGGCCCAGCCGGGCAGGTGCTTGAAGAGAGGCTCGCCGCTCTGGCCGTAGGCCACGCAGACCGGAATGCTGTCCAGGCCCGCCAGAATGTCCATCTTGTTGATGACCAGCCCGTCCAGGCCGTTGACCTCCACGGCGTATTTCAGCAGCGGCAGGTCCAGCCAGCCCACGCGGCGGGCGCGCCCGGTGGTGGTGCCGTACTCGTCCCAGGGCTTAGAGCCGTCGCCGCGCAGGCGCAGGATGCCGGCTTCGTCGTGAACCTCGGTGACAAAGGGCCCGTGGCCCACGCGGGTGTTAAAGGCCTTCGCCACGCCGTACACCTTGTGAATGGCCTTGTGGTTCACGCCCGCGCCCACCAGAATGCCGCCCACCGTGGGGTGGCTGCTGGTGACAAAGGGATAGGTGCCGTAATTCAGGTCCAGCAGCGTGGCCTGGGCGCCTTCAAACAGCACGTTGCGGCCCTCGGCAATGGCGGCGCGCAACTGGGCGCCCGTGTCGTGAATGAAGGGGGCCAGCGCCTCGCGGATGGGGGCCAGGGCGTCCAGGGCCACCTGAACGCCGGTCCAGCCCGCGTCCCGGGTGGAATTGGGCTTGGCTTCCAGCAGGCGCTCAAGGCGCTCCGCGAGTACGCGGTCGTCCAGCAGGTCGCCAAAACGGATGCCCACGCGGCGGGCGCGGTCGGCGTAGGCCGGGCCAATGCCGCGCCCGGTGGTGCCCACGAAGTCCTTGCGGCCGTCCACGTACTTGTGGTGCGGCAACACGAGGTGCGCCCGGTCACTGATGCGCAGTTCCGGCTGCAGCCCGCCTGACAGCAGGTTGCCCCGCTCTTCCAGAAACTTGTCCGGGTCAATGACCATGCCGTCGCCCAGCACGCTCACGGTGCCTTCGTGCAGCACGCCGCTGGGCAGCAGGTTCAGCTTGAAGGTCTGCCCCTTTGCGGTCACGGTGTGCCCGGCGTTCGCGCCGCCCTGGTAGCGCACCACGTACTCGGCTTCTGGCGCGAGAAAATCGGTGATTTTCCCCTTGCCCTCGTCGCCCCACTGGGCGCCCACAATTGCAATTCCAGGCATCTCAGCCCTCCGGCCACGCGCACAGACTTGCTTTTGCTTGCCCGCCGGAGCAGGGCAAAAAAAACACGGCGCGCAGCACCGTACCTCAGTGTAGGGGATGGGGCAGGCGCTGGGCGCGGGGTTGTTTACGTGGGGTGGACACCTTCAGACGCTTTCGCCGTGCAGGGTCAGCAGGAGGCGCCGCGCGCCGCCGTCATCGCGGTGTTCGCACAGATAGATGCCCTGCCAGGTGCCCAGCGCCAGCCGCCCGCCTTGCACCGGCAGCGTCAGGCTGGGGCCCAGCAGGCTGGCCTTGATGTGCGCGGGCATGTCGTCTGGGCCTTCGAGGGTGTGTTCCCACTCGCGCCATCCCTCGGGGACTGCATGGTTGAAGTACCGCTCGAAGTCGCGCCGCACGTCGGGGCTGGCGTTCTCGTTCAGGGTGAGGCTGGCGCTGGTGTGCTGAATGAACACCTGCAGCAGCCCGGCGCGGACGCGGGCCAGTTCCGGCACGGCCTGGACCACGTCGCGGGTAATCAGGTGAAAGCCGCGCCGCCGGGCCGGCAAGGTCAGGGTGTGCTGGGTCCACATGGGGCCGAGTGTAGGGGTCAGGGGATCGGGGCGTCACCGCGCGCGGCCCGGGTTGAGGTGGCCAAGAGGTTGCCGGGGGTTCCCTCTTCTTCTGGGACAAAGGAATAGCCACGCTGGCGGTCAAGGCTGTCCACATTCAGCCGCCCGCAGACCGGGCACTGGTACAGGGCCCGCATATCGCGCAACCAGAGATCCGTGATGCGGTCACTGAGCCGTTCTCGCCGCTCCTGAACGGTCAAGGCTTCGATTTCCAGCACCAGTTCTTCCAGGCTGTCCAGAAACGCGTGCAGGCGCTCGTCGGGAAGCAGGTGCGCCTTATGAGGCAAAAAGTCCGTTTGATCGCGGATGACCTCGCCGCAGGGGCAAGCAAATTTCATCTGGGTATTCTCACCCGACACACCGCCAGGAATGGGCCCCTTCTGGACCTCTCAACGGCTGGACCCCTCGACCCCTGACTCCTCGACGCCCAGCACCACGCCCTCCTGGGTCGGCTTACAGAGCGGCACTCCACCCTCTCTCACCCGCCGCCGCTACCCTGGCCCCCATGCGCCGCCTTCTCATGCCGGTCGTGTTGACTGCGCTCATGACCGCCCCCGCCTGCGCCGTGTCCACCCTGACCCTGCCGGTGACGGTGCCCCTGAGCAGCGTGCAGGAAGCCGCCAATGCCCGCGTGCCGCAGGAATTTGCGCGGGTGGACGAAACGCGCAGCTTTCTGGGGGGCCTGCTGAGCGTGCAGTTGCAGGGCACCGTGACGCGCACCGGCCACGTTCGCATCAACCCGGCGGCAGATGGCTCGGGGCTGGTGGTGCAGGTGCCCATCCGCGCGGCGTTCCGGGCCATTCCGGCCGGCAGCGGCACCCTGGCGCGCGACTTTGGCGGCGAGGCGACCATTCGCCTGACCGTCACGCCGTACGTGACGCCCGAGTGGGAGGCCGGGGTGCGCGTGAAAGGCGATTATGCGTGGACCGACCCCCTGAGCGTGGACCTGACCCAGGGCGTGCGGATCAGCGTGCAGTCGCTGGTGGACCCCCAGGTGCGCGCGCAGCTGGACCGGGTGGCGGCGCAGATAGAAGCGGCGGTGCGCAGCGGCGCCCGCCTGCGCCCCCGCGCCGAGGCCCTGTGGGCGCGCGCGGCCCAGCCCTGGACCCTGCCCACGCCCGAACCCGCCTACGCCCGGGTCCAGCCCCTGAGCCTGCAGGTGACGCCGCCACGCTTTACCCCAGACGCCCTGAAGTTGACGCTGGGCGCCAACCTGAACCTGGGAGCCGGTCTGGGCCGCGCCCCGGCCCCGGGCCCCGCGCGCCCCCTGCCGCCGCTGAACACCGTGCCGCAGCTGAGCCCCGGCCTGGACCTGCAGGTGCCTGTGCGGCTGCCCTACCCGGAACTCTCGCGGCTGGCCACCCAGGCTGCGGCCCAGAGAACGCTGCCCCTGCCGGTGCCCACCTCGCCCACCCTGCGGGTGCTGGGCGTGACGTTCAGCCCGGCCGGCGCGCGCCTGAACGCCGCTGTGCGCGTGCAGATCACCGGGCCGCTGGGCCTGCGGGTGGGGGCCACCGTGGACGTGCAGGGCACCCCGGCCCTGGACCCCGCCGGCCAGACCCTGACCCTGCAGGGCGTGCGGGTCACCACCCGGCGCGAAGGCCTGACCGGCCGCGTGATCGGGTATCTGGCCGACGCCCGCGCCCAGGCCTACCTGCAGGGCGCCGCCCGCTTTGACCTGCGCCCGCCGCTGGACCGGGCCCGCGCCGCGCTGCAGGCCCGGCTGCCCTTCACCGTGGCCCCCGGCGTGACCCTGCAGGGCACAGTGGGCCCCCTGAAGGTGCGTGCGGTGCAGGTGACCCCGGAGGCCCTGCTGGTGACGGGCGAGGCCACCGGCAACCTGAACGCCAGCGTGACCCTGCCGCGCTGAGCCTAGCTCTCCCCTTCCTGCGCGGCCTGCCACACTTCGAAGGTCAGGCGGTCCAGCACAAAGGTGTCGCGCGTGCGCGCGTAGGTGCCCCGGCCCCCCAGCCGCCCCACGAGGTCCAGCGCGGCGGTGTCGACGTGGTACTGCGCGGCGTCCTGCACGGCCTCCGGCTGCAGGGCCAGCCCCAGCACCTCGCCCAGGATGATGCGGGTGCGGCCAATGGTGAGGGTCTGCACCTCGCGGCATTCCAGGGCCGCCGGGGCCGCCACCACGCGCGGGGTGGGCACCTGCACGCCCGGGGCCAGGGCAATGCCCAGGACGCCCGGCTCGCTGTGCCCGTGCGGAAAGTCGGTGGCGGTGGCGTTCATCAGCGGCGCGAGGTCGAAGCTGACCAGATTCACCGTAAAGGCGCCGCCGGGGCCAATGTTGCGCGCGGTGTCCTTGGGGGTGCCGTCGGGGCGGTTCCCGGGGGCAAAGGCCACCACGGGCGGGTCCGAGCCCATCAGGCCAAAAAAGGAATAGGGCGCCAGATTCACATGCCCGTCCTCGCCCAGGGTGCAGACCCAGGCGATGGGCCGGGGCACCACCACCGCCGTGAGCAGCTTGTAGCGCGCCGCCGCAGGCAAGGCGGTCAGGTCAAAGTGTTGAGGGGGCGGGGTGGGCGCAGCGGGCATGGCCCCAGCCTAGCGGGGGGCGCTAGCATGGCCCGCGTGAGTGCCCCCCGTCCACTGTCCTACCGCGAGGCCTATGCCCGGCTGTCGCGGATTGCTGCCGAACTGGAGGGCGGCGAGGCCGATCTGGACCGCGTGCTGCCCCTGCTGGAAGAGGCGCGCGAAGCCTACGCCGAGTGCCGCGCGCGCATTGAAGCGGTGCGCGCGGTGCTGGCCGGCGACTGGGCCGGCGCCGACGAGGATCCCGAGGATGAGGCCCTGGACAACGAAGCCGACGAGGATGAGGACTGACGGCGGCGGCCAGGTGTAGCCACGGGCCAGATGACGGCCCCTGCACTTCCGTTGGCGGCGCTGTCTCGGCCGAACCCTCACAACGGTCTCCCGTTCGGCCCAGGGGAGGAAAGCAGCCCCTCAACGCCACGCCAACCGCTGTCTGTCGCGGGCACTCGCGCCGCTCGCACCACATGACCTGCAGAGTTCACCTTCAAGCCATATGGTGCCCGCTCTCACTTCGTTCGCCCTGGCGCCGCCCTGGGCGATGTTGGGTTGCGCTGTGAGCCCCCGGCCCCGGCGCGTATGCTGACCCCCATGAGTGACGCCGCCCGCCCCGAGCGCGCTGCCCCCGCCCAGGTGCCCCCTGCCGAACCGCCCGCGCCCCCCGTGAACCCCCGGGTGTACCGCTTGGTGGTGGACGTGACCTACCTGCCCGTGCTGCTGGCGGGGCAACACCTGGAAGTGCATGGCCGCGAGCACGTGCCGCCCCCGGGCACCCCGCTGGTGGTGGCCGCCAACCATGTCGGCGCCCTGGACCCGTTTCTGGTGGCCCGCGCGCTGCCGCCGGGGCGTTACCTACAGTTCATGGCGAAAAAAGAGCTGTTTGTGCCCGGCATTGGGCACATCATCCGCGCTGGGGGATCGTTTCCGGTGGACCGCAGCGGCAATGATCTGGTCGCGGTGCGCACCGCCCTGCGGGTGCTGAAGGCGGGCGGCACCGTGGGCATCTTTCCGCAGGGCACGCGCGGCGGCGCCGAGATGCAGGGCGGCGTGGCCCTGATTGCCGCCAAGGGCCGGGCGCCCATTCTGCCGGCCGGCATCAGCCGCCGGGGCAAGGCCTGGGTGATCCGCTTTGGCGAGCCCATCTCACCGCGCGGGGGCATCAAGGCGGTCACGGCAGAGCTGGCCGAGGTGCTGACCGGCCTGTCCGGGCCGCTGGGCGACCCACTCCCCTAAGACTCTCTGAAGGCAGCGGCCACCCAAGGGCTGGTCAATCTGCGCCCAGACCCCAGGCCAGATGACCTAGGGTTAAGCCATGACGTTCGAGCCGCGTCGCCCTGGCGAGGGCGCGACCCCATCTTCCCGTCAATCCACCACCGCCAACACGACGGCGCCCGCTGCGGCACGCGAGCAAACTGAACCCGTTATGGCCCTGGCACCTTCAACCTCTGCCCAGGCAACAGCGAACCGTCTGGCTGGGGCCATTAGCCCTTGGCGCAAGAAGGGCAAGCTCTTCGGTCATCCACCTGTCCGGGACGAGTTCGGTGTCCCCAACATCAACATTGGCGAGAGCGAGTCCGCGTACAAGACCCTGCTTGCCGGGGCGCGCAGTCTCCTCAAGGGGCAACGTGACCGGGCTGACGCGATGCTCAGCAAAGACAAGACGAAGGTCCTGGACTACCGTTACTGGTTCGCCAAAGTCTACAGCTACGTCACAGAACAGGAAATACGGTACTGCGAAGAACGAACCTTCGATTACCCCAGCTACGTGATGCAGTGCGTTCTGTACTTCGACAAGATTTACGCCGACAACCTGAAGGCGGCACAGTCCCAGGTGGAGCCGCATTGGAAAGCGGCGTTTCAAAGCGCCCACAACATGGAACACGGTGACGGTTTCCCGACGGAGGCAGGTGGGGTGCTGTTCGCCTTGGTGGCGTCCATGCTGGCACACATTCGCTTTGACCTGCCGCGCGCCGAGGCCTGGGTGGCGCAGAGCTACGGACAGAAGTACGGCGCCAAGCCATCGGACTTCAAACCGGACTTTTTCCGCATGAGCGGGGTGTTCGATATTGCCGGGCGCAAGATGTACGGCGATATACAGAGGCTTCTCAACAACGGCAGTGTCAGCGGTGCCGTCGGGACATGGGCGGTCTTTCAGGGCATCCAGGCCAATCTGACAGACGGGGCGATGCGGTACGTCATGGGTGCGGACATGAGCACCGAACGTCTGGTCACCTGGCGGCGTATGACGGCGCTGGTGGGTCAGGGTCTGACGCCTCAGAACCCCTATACGCTTAAAGACGGCAAATTGACGGGAGACATCACAAAAACACCGCAAGCAGGCATCGGGAATCTGAACAAAATTGCGCCAGATGCCATTCAGCCCGTTATGGCTGGGATTCAACCCACTTCAACGGTGGACCGCTACGGTGATGTCTTGGGGGGCCTGCAAGTCTGGGGACAGGATTTTTTACAGGACTTCACGGTGGGCAATCAGTACGTTGCCAAAGAGACCAAAGCCTACCGTGATTCCCAGCAGCGCGAAAGAATGGTGCCTGAGCGACATGCCACGATGCTCTTGCAGCTGATCTACCTGTACTCCAAAGGCTTTGACGAACCGGATGTCCAGCAGCTGGTCATGCTGGCCTTGAAAACAGCCAAAGATCAGGGCAGCCTGGTGATGGTTGTTAATATGGTGGACGCGTTTTCATTAGTGAATGCCTTTCCACCCGGTCAACGAGGCGCAATAAGCGATTTTTTACTCGATAATTATTACACGTACTTAGAATCTATGAACGCCGCCAATCTCATTATTAAATGGAATGCGCTTGGCAGCCGAGATGCCTTTATTCAGGCCACCGTTAGCGACATCTATCTAGCCCTTCCTAAGGGCAAAAGGGATGCTGTCAAGCGCATTTTAGCCGAAGAGGACGTTCGGCTCGCTTACCTGAGGTGACTCGTATGAACAGCACCTTTCTTATTGCCGCTCTTGTTCTTGCTGGGGGGGCCATTATCGTGACACAGAATACCGCCAAGCGCGCCACGCGTACACCTGAGCAGGCCATAGATCAATTCATCCGGGGACTGCTTTTAGTTGATGCCAATATCCTGGCGGCTTCATTGGGAGAAACTCAGACTGGTGAACAAATACTCGCTCAGACATGGGGCGTATTGACACCTTATATAGATCGCCGTGAGCCGTCCGACCTCAACGAGTACAGTTGGAAAGTGATTGATGTAAAAACTTCTGGCAGTCAGGGTACTGCCAGGGTTGAATTTAAAGCTCCAAATGTGGGTGCTCAGGTCGCACGTATGCGCGAATTGCGGGGCGCACGTTTTAACGCCGAAGGTCAACTTCTCGGCTATGATCCCAGCAATCAATTGAGCATGGAGCAGGCCTTGGAGATGGCCCGTCGTGACCCCAACATTCTTCCTGTCGTGTATTTGGTTCCAGTGGGTGTGCGGTTGCGCGACGGCAAGAAGCCTGACTATTGGAGCGTTGACCCAAACAATAAACTCACCAGGGCGCTGTTTGATGTCGTGCGCGACGGCGACAGCTTGGCCAGCAACGCGCAGTATCTGGTCAGGCCGTAAGGGCCTCGCCCTCTTTGGCAGGCGGAGAAGCTCTGTGCTCTATACTGCCCCCTGACGGCTGCGGGGGGAAATCCGGTGAGAGTCCGGTTCTGTCGCGCAACGGTAAGCCCCGCCAGGCGTGGGGACAAGACCGAACACCTCCGCCGTTCATGCCTCGCCCTGCGGAGCATGTGGCCTGACCTCTCGCGGAAAGGGGGCACGGCCGTGAAAGTTGGCGGCCCCCCCGTGGGCCCCCCGCACGCGGCCCCTGCGTTGACCCCTGACCGCCCCCCGACTGGGGCGGCGTTTTTGTGGCGCCGAAGACCGAGGGGTCCAGGCAAGGAGACTGCCCATGAACCGTGCCCTGACCCTGACTGCTGTCCTGTGCGCCGCCCTGTCGGCGGCGGCCAGCGCCACCACCTACCCCCTGACCTTCACCGACGACCTGGGCCGCAAGGTGACCCTGAAGGCCGAGCCAAAGCGCATTGTGAGCATGCTGCCCAGCACCAGCGAAACGCTGTGCGCCCTGGCCGCCTGCGACAGGCTGGTGGGCGTGGACGACTACAGCGATTACCCCGCCTACGTCACCAAGCTGCCCAAGATGGGCGGGCTGTACAACCCCAACGTGGAAGCGATTGTGGCCCGCAAACCCGACCTCGTGCTGGTGAGCAAGTACGGCAAGCTGGCTGAGCCGCTGACCCAGGCGGGCATCACGGTGATCGCCGTGAACCCCGAAACCTACGACGAGGTGTTCAGCAAGACCCTGCTGCTGGGCAAGATCGTCAACCGCGAGGCACAGGCCAAGGCGCTGGTGACCTCTATGAAGCGCGAGATTGCCAAGGTCGAGATTCTGACCAAGACGGCCGTGAACAAGCCCACCGCCTACTACGAGATTGACCCCACCCCGTACTCCATCGGCCCGAATTCCTTCATGGGCACGCTGCTGACCAAGGCCGGCGCGCGCAACATCATTCCGGCGACGATGGGCGATTTTCCCAAGGTAGACCCCGAATTCATCGTGAAGCAGAACCCGCAGCTGATTCTGGGCGTGGACGCGGGGACGGCCGGCGCCCGCCCCGGCTGGAACACCATCACGGCCCTGAAAACCGGCAAGGTCATGACCGTGCCCAAAGAGCTGAACACCATGCTGGGCCGCCCCGGCCCCCGCCTGCCCCAGGCCCTGCGCGGGCTGGCCAAGCTCGTTCACCCTGAACTCTTCAAGTAAGGCTGTGTCCAGCGCCGCCGCGCCCCGCCCGCCCCGTTCGGCCCTGCCCCTGCAGGTGGCGGGGCTGGCCCTGCTGCTGCTGTTGGCCGTGGTGCTGGGCACGGGGCTGGGCCGCGTCATGGTGCCGCCCGGCGAGGTGCTGGTCGCGCTGTGGCGTGGCCTGAGCGGACAGGAACTGGCCGGCAACGACGTGATCGTGTGGCAGATCCGGCTGCCGCGCGTGGTGATGGGCGTGCTGGTGGGCGCCAGCCTGGGGGTGTGCGGCGGGGCCTTTCAGGGCGTGTTCCGCAACCCCCTGGCCGATCCCTACCTGCTGGGCGTGGCCAGCGGCGGCGCCCTGGGGGCCACTGCCGTGATCGTGGGCGGCGGCCCACGGCCCCTGATTCCGGCGGCGGCGCTGCTGGGGGCGCTGGGCGCGGTCATGGCCACGCTGGCGCTGGCGCGCGAAGGCCGCCGCCTGCCGCCCACCCGGCTGGTGCTGGCGGGCGTGATGGTGGGCAGCGTGCTCAGCGCCCTGTCCACGGCGCTGCTGCTGCGCGGCGAGGACCGCGCGCGCGAGGTGCTGGCCTACACCCTGGGCGACCTGGGCTTCAGCGGCTGGCGCGAGGTGGGCGCGGTGCTGCCCTACGTGGGCCTGGGGGCCGGCGCGCTGCTGCTGCTGGCCCGCGCCCTGGACACCCTGCAACTGGGCGAACTCACCGCCCGCAGCCTGGGGGTGCCAGTAGAGCGGCTGCGGCTGCTGGTGATCGGCGCGGCCAGCGTCGCCACGGCGGGGGCGGTGGCCTACGTGGGCATTATTGGCTTCGTGGGGCTGCTGGTGCCGCATGTGGTGCGGCTGGCCTTTGGGGCCGGGCACCGCACGCTGCTGCCGCTCTCGGCGCTGCTGGGCGCCGCGCTGGTGGTGCTGGCCGACCTGCTGGCGCGCACCACGCCGCTGTCGCAGGTGGGCATTGTGACCACGCTGCTGGGCGGGCCCTTTTTCCTGTGGCTACTGAGGCGCACCCGTGACTGAGTCGCCCCCTGCGACCGCGCCGGGCCTGGAAGCGCTGGACGTGCATGTGCAGGCCGGCAGTTTTCCGGCGGTGCGTGGGGTCAGCGTGCACTTTCCGCCCGGGGCGCTCTCGGCGGTCATTGGGCCCAATGGCGCGGGCAAAAGCACGCTGCTGCGCGCCTGCCTGGGCCTGTCGCGCCCGGAACGCGGCGAGGTGCGCCTGCTGGGCCGCCCCCTGGGCCAGTGGAGCCGCGCGCAGCGCTCGCGCCTGCTGGCTTACCTGGCCCAGGGCGAAGAACTGCCCCTGGGGACCACCGTGCGCGACATGGTGGCCCTGGGGCGCGGCGCGGGCACATGGCGTTTTGGCCTGCTGCCCCGCGACCCCTGGGGCCCCGAGGACGAAGCGGCGGTGGAGGGCGCCCTGGCCCGTACCGACACCGCCCGTTTTGCCACTCGCCGCCTGGGCGAACTGTCGGGCGGCGAGCGGCAGCGGGTGGCGCTGGCCCGCGCGCTGGCCGCGCAGCCGCGCTTTTTGCTGCTGGACGAACCCACCAACCACCTGGACCTGGCCTACGCCCTGGACGTCATGCGCTACCTGCGCTGCGAGGTGGCCGGCGGCCTGGGCGCCGTGGCCGTGCTGCACGACCTGAATCTGGCCGCCCGCGCCGACCATCTGGTGCTGCTGGCCCAGGGGCGGGTGCTGGCCAGCGGCCCGCCGGGCGCGGTGCTGACCCCCGAACACCTGCACGCGGCCTACGGCGTGTGGACCCGGGTCGTGCGTGACCAGGAGCGCCTGATCGTGATTCCCGAGGATGGCCTGTAAATGACCCCCAAGTTTTTTTCCACCCGTGCCCACCTGCTGGTCTGCCAGGGGCAAAGCTGCCAGGGACGGGGCTCGGCGCTGCTGTACCGGGCCCTGTGGAACCACCTGGAACGTGACGCCCTGGCCTACTACAAGAAGGGCGGCAGCCTGCGCCTGACCGAAAGCGGCTGCCTGGGCGCCTGCTCGTACGGCCCCACCCTGTGCGTGTACCGCGCGCAGCCGGGCGGGGGCGGCGCCCTGGAACAGGCGTGGTACGCCGCCGTGGATTTTCCGCTGGCCCGCCGCGTCGCCCAGGCCGCCCACGACGAAGCCCCGCTGCCCGAAGACCACCGCTACGGCCCGGAGTAGGGGGCAGCAAACACCCGCGCTGGCAGAGGTGACTCCTCCAGCGCGGGTGTTTGCTTGGCTTGATGCGGAACGCAGATGAGCGGAGGCCGAGGGATGAGCGGACGCGCAGCGCTACACCGCAGCCTCGCAGAGGTCTACAGAAGAGCGAACACGAGAACAGACGGGGCGCCGGCGCTGGACCAGCGTCTCTCCGCTCTTCCCACGCTCCTTGGGCATCACGGTCGTCCCGGGTCAGTAGGCCCGGCAGGCGTTCACCCAGGGGGCCGCGCCCGGCGTGCCGCTGCGGCCCAGGGTCAGCTCGGTGAACGGGCGGTTACCGCTGTCCACCCCGCGCGCCCACTGCAGCTTCAGTGGGCCGAAGGTGGCGGCCACCCGGCGCGCGCCGGCCGCGTTCTGCTGCCCCAGCCACGCGGCGATGGCGGCGCGGCGGGCCGGCAACAGGTTGAAGCACTGCGTGGCCAGGCGGCCCACCAGCCCAGTGACAAAGCCCTGCTCGGCGGCACTGAAGCGGGCGCGCGGCGCCGCCACCGTGACGCCGCTCACCCGGCCCGGCGCCGTGCTGTCAATCTGCCCGTTCAGGCTCACGCCCAGCTTCAGAGGCGCTGCCCCAGGCAGTTGCCGGGTCACCTCCAGGCTGACCGGGTCCAGGCCGCCCACCGTGGTGGCGCGCGTGCCGTCGCTCAGGACCGTTGCTATAGCCACTGTGGCGGCGCCCGCACCCCCGCTCAGCAGGCTCAGGGCCAGCAGGGCCCCGCCCAGCCCTTGCCACGGCCGCCTAGCCACGCACCACCTCCAGAATCTTCTGGCCGTACTTGCGCAGGCGTTCGGGGCCCATGCCGCGCACCGCTTTCAGGTCCGCTTCGGTGTAGGGCACGCGGCGGGCGATTTCGGCCAGGGTGGCGTTGCTGGCAATGATGAAGCGGCTGATCTCCTGGCGCTTGGCCTCGGCGTTGCGCCACTCGCGCAGCCGGGCGTACACGGCGGCCTGCTCGTCCGTCAGGCCGGCCGCCGGGTCTTCCTTGCCGCCGGGCAGGTCGGGCGGCAGGATCACGGGGGCGGGTTCGGCCACGGGGGCGGCCTGGGGCGCGGGCTGCGGCTCGGCGGTGTCATCGGCGGCGTCAGTGGTCTGGGCCGCCTCAGTCTCGGCGGGTGTGGCCTCGGTTTCGTCCTGGCCCTCGCCCGACGCCTCTTCCGGGGCCAACTCTTCTGTCTGGGGGCTCAGGTGATGCACGTCGGGGAGGCCGGCGGGCTGCTCTGGGGCGTCGGGGCCGCCACTCACCGGAATGGGCAGCGGCGCGGGGGGCGGGGCGGGCGAGTCGCTGAACACGATTTCCGGCTCCCAGATCTCCTCGGCGGGCCCGTCGGGCAGCGGGGCCAGGGTGAGGTTGGGCACCGGGGCGTCGAAGGTCACGCGCTGCGGCGGCTCGCGGTCAGGGCGGTCGGCCCCGGCCCGGTCTGGCAGGGAGCGGTCGGGGCGCTCGCCGTCAAAGCGGCCCGGACGCTCACCCCGGCGGAACTCACGGCCCCGGTCGGGCCCGCCCCGGCGTCCCCGGAACTCGCGGCGCTCGGGGCTCTCCCCACTGCGCTCGGAGGCAGCGCGCCCGGGGTCGCGGTCAGGGGTCCGCTCGTCGCGGCTGGCCGCCTGACCGCCCACGCGCAGCAGGGCCAGGGCGCGGCCCAGGTCTTCCAGGCCCGGGGTCAGCAGCACCCCGCCTGACACGCTGCGCGCCGCGAGCAGCACCCCGCCCAGGGGCGCGGCGGTGTCGGCCACGGCGTCCGGGGCCAGCAGCAGGGCAGTGGGGCCAGCCGTCTGCACGGCGCCCCCCAAGCGCTCAGCCAGGGCCGAGGCCGTACGCGCCATCCGGGCCAGGCGCAGGGGCAGCGTGGCCACATCGCGCAGGGCCAGGGCCACGTTCAGGTCACTGGGGGGCGCCCCCACGGGGGCCGGGGCCTCGCCCGTGCCGAACAGGGCGCACAGGGGCGCGTCGCCGTGGCCGCTGAGGGTCACGCTGTCGCGGTAAGTCACGTGGGCCGCGCCGCGCGAGAACCACTCGCTGCCCGGGGCCAGGGTGGCGTCCACGATCACCGGCACGCCGGCCCGGCGGGCGCGTTCCAGGTCCTCGGGGGCGGGTTCCAGCAGCCACACGGCCTGCGCGCCGCGCCAGTCGGCGGCCAGGGACGCGGCGGCCAGCCCGGCCCCGGCCAGGGCGTCGCGGTCCACCCCAATCCGGGGGTCCACGCGCAGGGTGCCCCGGCCCAGGGCGGCGGCCAGTTGCGCGGCCAGCGCGCGCGGGCCTTCCAGCAGCACGCCCCAGCCGGCCCCTTCCAGGTCGGCCAGCGCCCCCGCAAGGCGGGCGTGGGGGTCGCCGCGTTCGGCGTGCAGGCGCACAAGGCGGGCGTCGGGACGCTCGGGAGAAGGGCGATCAGTCATGGCGTCTATTGTGCCGCACCCGGGGCCACGCGCGCCGCGCGGCAGGTGCGGTCACTTGCCCCGGCCTGGGCGCGTAAGGTGAGCGCATGCGCGCTTTGCTGCTCTCTGCCCTGCTGCTTGCCACCCCCGCCGTTGCCCAGAGCGCGGCGCCGGCTGCCCCGGCCACCCCTGCGCCGGCCGCCCCCGCTGCCGCCCCCACGCTGCTGATCACCGCCCCGGTGGGCACCACGGTGGAGCAGCGCCTCACCATGAGCAGTCACGCCCTCGTCAAAGAGGTGAACATTGAAGCCCTGCCCGGCCAGCGCCTGAGTTCACAGGACATCGAAAAGAGACGCCAGGGCGTCATGCAGGCGCTGAACCAGGATCACACCCCACAGACCGGCAAAGTCTTTACCCGCGTGACCAGCCGCAGCGCCGATGGCCGCGTGGGGCTGATGCAGACGTTCATTCAAAACGTGCCTGGGCAAAAGGAGCCCGTCAGCTTCCGCATCACCCAAACAGTGACCGCCACAGGCCAGAGCGAAGGGCTGAAAATCACCAGCGACAACCCGGTCCTGAGCGAAGTGTTCAGCCGCATGGACCTGGAGGGGTTGCAGCGCATGGCCCGCGACAGCGGCAGCGCGGGGGTGGGCTACGGCGTGCCCCTGGTGCCGGGACAGGCCACGGAAGCGACCATTGAGATGCCGACCCAGGGCATCCTGGCCGGGCTGTTCGGGCCGGTGCTGGGGGCCCAGGCCCTGCTGAAAGCCAACCCCATGAAGATCCTGAGCCGCACCACCTACACCGGCCTGAATGCAGCGGGCCTGCACCAGTTCCAGACCCAGAGTACGTTCAACGACTGGCGCTTTGAACTGGGCGAGCCACTGCCCGTCAGCGCGGCGCTGCTGGGTGCGTCCATGACCGGCACGCAGACCTTCCGCCCGGACGGCCTGCCGGGCCCGTCACAGACCACCACCCGCATGACCATGCAGATGAGCATGGCCGACGACAAGGCGCGGACCACAGTCACCTTTGAGCAGGAGCAGACGGTCAAGAGCGAAAGCCGCTGACCCCGCCCAGCGTCCCCCATTGAGCCTCCGGTCATCTGGCGGCCGAAGCTGACTGGCGCCGCCCACAGGCTGGGCGTGCCCGCGCCGCCCCCCAGCCCCCGCCCGCCTTTCTGAGCGCGCGGGGGCCTCTCTTCATCTGCCCGGCCCAACCTGAGAGCTTTCTCTTTGGGGCATTTCCTGCCATCTGGGCACAATGCCCGGCGTTGGCGAAATCTTCCCCCCTCGTCCCTACCGGGCGGCTTCTTTCTGGGCCCCCGGCCCGCAGGCCCCCTGCGCTGCGGAAAGGAGAGCTTCATGCGTTACGCCTTGCTGAGCACCACCATTGCCCTTGTGACCACCCTCGCCCCGGCCCACGCCGCCACCCTGACCTGGCAGAACCTGCGCCAGGGCGACACCGGGCGCGACGTGACCACCCTGCAGTACCTGCTGCGCGAAGCCGGGCAGACGGTTGATGTGGACGGCATTTTTGGCAGCGGCACGAACACGGCCGTACGCACTTTCCAGGCGGCCCGGGGCTTGACCGTGGACGGCATCGTGGGCGGCAACACCTGGGAAGCCCTGATCAAGCCCGTGCGCCAGGGCGACAACAACAACGCGGTGCGCGCCCTGCAGGACCAGTTGCGCAACGGCTACGGGTATACCAGTGTGACGGTCGACGGCGCCTTTGGCCCCGCCACGAATACCGCCGTGCGCGACTTTCAGACCAAACGCGGGCTGGGCGTGGACGGCATCGTGGGCCTGAACACCTGGCAGGAACTGGTGACGGGCGCCAGCACTGCGCCCAGCGGCACCACCGCCAGCCTTGCCGGGCAAATTTTGAACAGCAGCCGCATCACGCTGGGCACCACCAGTTCCACCACGAACGGCAGCCCCAAGCAGAACATGACCGACGCCGCCGCTGGCCGCCTGGTCACGCGTGGGTGCGACAGCAACGTGAACTGCGGCCTGCAGGTGGCCCTGAAGCGCTCCATGCTGGAGGGCGTGCTGAGCATCGCAAACGCCGGGAACACCTTTTTCATCACCTCGGTGGCGGGTGGCAAGCACTCCACGAATTCGGACCACTACGCCGGGCTGGCGATTGATATTGGCATCTGGAACGGGGTGAGCCTGAGCACGCCGAACAGCGCCCACACCGCCGCGCGCAACGCCTGTATTGCGGCGGGCAGCGACCCCTCGCAGACCTTCAACGCCTACAACGATTCCAGCGGCGGCCACAACAACCACGTCCACTGCGCCTGGAACTAAAGTTCATTCCTTTTTCCGACCCTCTCCCCTTGGCGGGACTTGAAAAGCTGCAGGGCAGAGGGGGTCTTGCGCCGCAAAGAATAAGGGGACAGCGCCACTGCCGCACAAACGCCCAGCCCCTTACAAACCGCGCCGCACAAACGCGCCATGCTGAAAGGCACGGAGGACCACCTATGGCGCGCGTCACGCGGTACAGCAAATTTGAAGGCGAACTGGATCAGCTGGAGTCCAGCGAGCTGATGCAGATGATTCAGGAAGCGCTGCTGGGCCAGGGGATGAACGACCCCTACGACCCCGACCCCAACGCGCGCCCCAGCATGGACGACCTGTTCGACGCGATTCTCGAAGCCCTGGCCGAGCGCAACATGATCCCCGAAGAGCAGCTGCTGGAAGCCATGCAGGCCGAGGACATCCGCGAGACCAGCCTGGGCCAGCAGATTGGGCGCCTGATGGACAAGCTGCAGCAGGACGGCTTTATCCGCAAGGAGTTTGAAGACGGCGAGGGCGGCGGCCAGGGCGACCCCGGCGAGGCCACCTTTCAGCTCACCGACAAGAGCATTGATTTCCTGGGCTACAAGAGCCTGCGCGACCTGATGGGCGGCCTGGGCCGCTCCAGCGCGGGCGCCCACGACACGCGTGAATACGCCAGCGGCGTGGAAATGACCGGCGAACTGAAGAACTACGAGTTCGGGGACACCATGAACTTGGACACCACCGCCACGCTGGGCAACGTGATTTCCAAGGGCTTTGACAACTTAGAAGAATCGGATCTGGTGATCCGGCAGGCGGAATACAACTCCTCGGCGGCGACCATCGTGCTGCTGGACTGCTCGCACTCCATGATCCTGTACGGCGAGGACCGCTTTACCCCGGCCAAGCAGGTGGCGCTGGCCCTGGCCCACCTGATCCGCACCCAGTACCCCGGCGACACAGTGAAGTTCGTGCTGTTCCACGACAGCGCCGAGGAAGTGCCGGTGGGCAAGCTGGCGCAGGCGCAGATTGGCCCGTACCACACGAACACGGCGGGCGGCCTGCGCCTGGCCCAGCAGTTGCTGAAGCGCGAGAACAAGGACATGAAGCAGATCGTGATGATCACCGACGGCAAGCCCTCAGCCCTCACGCTGCCCGATGGCCGCATTTACAAGAACGCCTACGGCCTGGACCCCTACGTGCTGGGCGCCACCCTGCGCGAGGTCGCCAACTGCCGCCGCAGCGGCATCCAGGTGAACACCTTCATGCTGGCCCGCGACCCGGAACTGGTGGGCTTCGTGCGCCGCGTGTCCGAGATGACGCGGGGCAAGGCGTACTTCACCACGCCGCAGAACATCGGCCAGTACGTGCTGATGGACTTTGTGACGAACAAGACCAAACTGGTGAATTAGGGGATGGTTGATAGGAGAAGGTTGATGGAGAAAGCGTTCCTCCATCAACCTTCTCCCATTCACCATCAACTCCCCCCGCCCTACACTCGGCGCATGGAGTTCAAGCTGGAGGACGCGGTGGAGCTGCTCTCACGCACGCCGGGGGTGCTGGGGGCGCTGCTGCGGGACTTGCCGGATGGCTGGGCGGCGCTGGATGAGGGAGAAGGCACCTGGACCCCGGCGCAGGTGGTGGCGCACCTGATCCACGCCGAGCACACCAACTGGCTGCCGCGTGCCCGGGTGCTGCTGGCCGCAGGGGAAGCGCAGGTGTTTGCGCCCTTCGACCGCTTTGGGCATCTGCACACCGGACAGGGCCAGCCGCTGGGCGCCCTGCTGGATGACTTCGCCGCTGTGCGCGCCCAGAGCCTGGGGCAGCTGGCGGCACTGAACCTGACCGACACTGACCTGCGCCGCACAGGCCAGCACCCAGAGTTCGGCCCCGTGACCCTGGCGCAGCTGCTCGCCACCTGGGCGGCGCACGATCTGGACCACCTCGCGCAAGTCACGCGGACGCTGGCGGGCGGCTACCGGGAGGCCGTGGGCCCGTGGCAGGCGTACCTGCGGGTGCTGCGCGGGTAAGGAACGGGTTGGCCCCTCATGCCGTGGCCGCAGGTGCGGTCACAGCGGACGCGGCCCGCAGGTAGCCTGGGGCATGCGCCGCCTGCTGCCGCTTCTGCTGAGCCCCCTGCTGGGCGCCTGTGGTCTGGTTCCCCTGCCTGAAGTGCAGGCCCAGGATTTCTACTTCGTGAACACGGTGCCCAACCTGCAACCGCACGAGGTGGCGTACATGGACACCAACCAGCTGGACCACCTCACGCTGCCCCGCGCCCGTTACCGCCACGTCACGCTGGACGCCGTGCTGACCCCCGAAGGCCCCGTGACCGAAGCCCGGGTGCAGATTTTTGCCTCGGCCACGCGGCCCAGCTGCCCGGTGGTGCCGCCGCTCATTGACTGGCCCACAGGCGACGCCCTGCGCTGCGACGGCCCGGCGGGCGGGCAACAACTGACCGAAGTGACCCTTGGGCGCGGCACCGACACCCCCATTCACCTGGAAGGCGCCGCACTGGACGAGGCCATTCGGGGCGGCCAGCTGTACATCGGCGTGCGCCTGCTCAGCCGCGAAGACACGCAGGGCGCGGTGGTCTGGGTGCGCCAGATTCGGGTGCGGGCCCGGGTGTAGCGCCTGCTGGCCCACACCCGGCTGGTATCGCTCCAACACGATGCAAACCGGGCGGGCGGCAAGGCCATGCAGCGCCAACGCAGCGCAACAGCGAAAACCCCCTCCGGGTGGGGAGGGGCGTTTTCTGGCAGTGCGCAGCTCACCCGCATGACCACATTCAGCGGCTGCGGTCACGCACGTAATCGTCATGCAGTCGGCGCAGCAGTTCGGCGCGACTGGCCCCGGGGTGCTGGCGGCGCTTGGCGGTGAGGCCGCGCTCGATGGCGCCCCGGTTGCCCAGGGTCATGGACAGCAGCTTGCGCTCCCAGACGGCCTCGGCGCGGCGGGACTGGCCCTGGCCGCGCCGCTCGGGGTGCCGCAGGTTCCGGGTCGCCAGCAGCAAGGCGAAGACCAGCCCGGCCAGAAGCACCAGCAGCAGCGCGGCGTCCACGTTCAGCCCATGCGCACGAACATGGGGGGCTTGACCCCCACCATGCGGGCCATCAGCCACACCTGGCCCTTGTGGTGGGCCTCGTGGGCAATGATCGCGTCCAGCAGGGCGGCCACGGGCATCTCGCGGCCCCCAAAGGCCGGCACGCGGCGCGACAGGTCCTCGTCGCTCATGGCGGTCATCGCACCCGTGGCGGCGGCCATGCTCTGCTGCAAGCGCTCGCGGGCTTCGGCCAGCGACTGGCTGGGGGCCGGCAGGTCGCCGGGGGCCTGCCCCTGAATCATGCTCAGCAGGCGGCCCGCGCTGCCCGACAGGTGGTCGGCCTGCCCAATAAAGCTCATGCCGCCGTCCCAGGCCGAGAAGTTGGCCTGGTCCTCGGGCAGCTGGGCGTACAGGTCCAGCAGGGCGGCGCGGTGGCTTTCAAAGTTCCGGGCATAGATGGCGCTGCGGTTCATGGGCCGCAGGATACCGGGGCCAGAAAGGCGGCAACTGAAGGCCGCGCTACAGCGGACGGTTTTTTAGGGCGTCGCGGATCTCGGCCAGCAGCTTTTCCTCGTTGCTGGGCTCGGCCACGGCGGGTTTCTCCTGCCGCTTGAAGCGCTCGGTGAGGCGGTTAATCGGCATGACCACCAGAAAGTAGAGAACGGCGGCCACGATCAGCAGATTCAAAACCGCCGTGATGAACGCGCCGTAGTCGAACACCGCGCCGTTCAGGGTAAACGTGCCGCCCACCTTGGGGCCCCCGCCCGTGATGGCCTTGATGAGCGGGTTGATGAAGCTGCTGGAAAAGGTCGTGACCACGCCAGTGAACGCCGCGCCAATGACCACCCCCACCGCCAGATCCACCACATTGCCCCGCAGGATGAACTTCTGAAAGCCACTCAGCATGGTCGCAGTGTGCCACGGGCCGGACCAAAGGGGGCCGGGCGCCAGGAGAGAACCCTTCCCCCCAGCGCCCGGCCCGCACCCCGCCGCTTATGCCTGCGCCGTGTCTTTCACCGCGTGGGCGCTCATGCCCCACTGGGTGCCGCTGCTGTGCACGCCCTGCAAAATCACGCGCGCCAATTCGCCCAGGGTGGCGCCGCCGGGCCGGACGTCCATCTTCAGTTCGGCGCGCAGGTCGGACAGGCTCACGTCGTCCAGCATCAGCTCGGTGCCGTAGCGCAGGGTGCTGTTGGGCACCAGCAGCAGGTCGGCCTCGCCGGGCTTCACCGCGTGGCGGAAGCAGCGCCCGGTCAGCAGGCCGGCCACCGTGGTCACCTTGCCAAAGGTCTTGTTCTCCAGGGCGCGCACCTCCAGGTCCAGTCCCTGGATGCGGCGCAGCGGTTCCACGGCCAGGTCCAGCGACTCGGCAAACAGGGCGCCTGTCCCCAGAATCACCTTGCGCGGGGCCGGCAGCGCAGCGGGCAGGTCGGACAGGCCCTCGGTCAGGAAGTCGCGGATCATGCCCACGCCGTTTTCCAGCATGGGAAAGCCCTCGTACTCGTCCTCGGTGGGCAGCGGCTCGCCGGCCAGCAGGTACAGTTCGTCGCTGGGGAAGACGAAGCGGGTGCCGCGCTCGGCCAGGAACTGCCGTCGCCACACGTTCAGCCGCGCCAGGGTGTCCTGCGCTTCCTCACGGGTGAAGGTGCGCACGTCCGGCAGGTTGGTGCGGTGCCCGGTCAGGCCAATGGGCACCACCGCCGCGCTGATCACGTTGGGGCGGCTGGACAGGTACGCCACGGTGTCGTCCAGGTGCTCGCGGTCATTGCGCCCCGGCACCAGCACGATCTGGGTGTACAGGTCGATGCTCTCCAGGCGCTCGATCATGGAACGAATCTGCACGGCCTGGGGGTCCTTGACCTTCAGTTTCCACCACTTCATCAGGTCCTGGCGCAGGTCCTGGTTCGCCGTGTGCACCGACACGTACAGCGGCGAGAGGTTCTCGTCCAGAATCCGGTTGATGTCGCCCTCGGTCAGGTTGGTCAGGGTGACGAACGAGCCGTACAGAAAGGACAGGCGGTAATCGTCGTCCATGATGTACAGGCTCTTGCGAAAGCCGCGCGGCATCTGGTGCACGTAGCAGAAATCGCATTTGTTGGCGCACTTTTTAATGCCGTCGAACAGCACTTCCTCGAAGTCCAGGCCCGGGTCTTCCCACTCCACCGTGAAGGTGAAGGTGTCGTCCAGGCTGGGGGGGGCGGGCAGCATCAGGCGGTGGTGGTCCTGCGCGGTGCCGGGCACGCCGGTCATCACGCGCGGGGCTTCCTGGGGCCGGGCGATTTCCAGGGTGGCGGCGCCCTGCGACAGCAGGTGGCGGTAGGCCAGCACGTCCGTCACTGCCTGCCCGTTCACCCGCAGCAGCACGTCGCCGGGGCGCACGCCCGCGCGCTCGGCGGCGCTGCCTTTTTCCACACTTTTAATCGGCGCAGGAAAAAGCTGTTCCTGCATCTGCTGTGCTGCCGTCAAAGAAGATCACCCCACTTTCAAGTTGGCGGTGCGATGTTCTCTGTGGCGCCGCACCAAGCACAGCAGCTTAGCAGGGGCGGGGGCCCCCAGGTGTGAGGCAGGGCGGGATTGCGGGACGGAGGAGGCTGCCAAAGCGTCGAGAAGTCTGGGGGTCGAGAGGTCGAGAAAGGCTGGGGCCCTATGAACGGTGGCGGCGGCGGGTTCGCTTCAGGAGGTCGAGGGGTCAAAAGGACCATCTGCGCGCCACCAACAAAGATGCCGAGAGGCCGAAGGCGCCACTTTCTCGACGCCTCGACCTCTCGACTGCGGCGCAGCCGCCTCGACCCTCTTACCCAATCCGCCGCAGCAGATTCACCGTCTCAATCATTGCCAGCACCGCTTCGGCCCCCTTGTTCCCGGCCTTGATGCCGGCGCGGTTCAGGGCCTGCTCCACGGTGTCGGTGGTCAGCACCCCGAACGCCACGGGCACGCCCGTCTCCAGGCTGGTGTTCAGAATGCCGCTGGCCGCGCCGCCCGCCACGAAGTCGTAGTGGTCGGTGTCGCCCTTGATCACGGCACCCAGACACACCACGGCGTCGTACTTGCCGGACTGCGCCAGCTTGCGCGCCACCAGGGGCACCTCGTAGCTGCCGGGGGCCAGAAAATGGTCCAGGTGTTCGGTCTTGCCGCCGTGCTGCACAAAGGCCAGTTCGGCACCTTCGACCAGCCGGTCCACGATCAGGTGGTTCCAGCGGGTGCTGACAATGGCGAATTTCAGATCGGTGGCCAGGAGGGTGGCTTCCATTCGGTTCATGGGGGGCTCCTTCGGAGGGGATGTGGGGAGTGGGGTGTGGGAAGTGGGAAAAGCAGGGAGGCGGTGGGGGCGTGCAATCAGGTCTTCGCCATCTGCCATTCGCCATTTGCCCTCTGCTATGAGCCATCAGCCATTTGCCATTCGCCCTCTGCCGCCAGATGCCCCAGCTTCGCCCGCTTGGTCTGCAGATACGCCGCGTTGTGCTCGCCCTCGCCCACATGCAGGGGCACGCGCTCGGTCACGGTCAGGCCGAAGCCGCCCAGGGAATGGAGCTTGCGGGGGTTGTTGGTCAGCACGCGCAGCTGCCGGGCGCCCAGCAGGTGTAGCATCTGGGCGCCAATGCCAAAGTCGCGGGCGTCGGCGGGAAAGCCCAGGCGCAGGTTGGCTTCCACGGTGTCGGCGCCGCCGTCTTGCAGCCCATAGGCGCGAATCTTGTTCAGCAGGCCAATGCCCCGGCCCTCCTGGCGCAGGTAGACCAGCACGCCCCGGCCCCCTTCGGCAATGGCGCGCAGGGCCGCGTCGCGCTGGGGGCCGCAGTCGCAGCGCAGGGAATGAAAGCCGTCGCCGGTCAGGCATTCGCTGTGCACCCGCACCAGCAGCGGCTCGGGGGTCACCTCGCCCATCACCAGGGCCACATGCTCGGCCCCGCTGAGGGTGTCCTCGAAGCCCACGATGCGGAAGTCGCCGTACTCGGTGGGCAGTTTGGCTTCGGCCACCAGCGCCATAAACGGATCGTGCTCCAGGCGGTAGGCAATCAGGGCTTCAATGCTGCCCACCTTCAGGCCGTGTTTCTCGCCAAACGTTAGCAGGTCCGGCAGGCGGCTCATCTCGCCGTCGTCGCCCATGATCTCGCAGATCACGCCCAGGGGCGCAAAGCCCGCCAGCCGCGCCAGATCGCAGGCGGCTTCGGTGTGCCCCGCGCGGCGCAGCACCCCACCAGGGCGGGCCACCAGCGGAAAGATGTGCCCGGGGCGGCGGAAATCGGCAGGCTGGGCCTGCCCGTCCAGCAGGGCCGCCACCGTGGCCGCGCGGTCGTAGGCGCTGATGCCGGTGGTGTTGCTCACATGGTCCACGCTGACGGTAAAGGCCGTGCCGTTGGGGTCAGTGCCGCCTGAAAAATGACCGGCCCCCACCATCGGCGTCAGGTCCAGGGCCTGGGCCCGCTCCGGGGGCAGGGTCACGCAGATCAGGCCGCGCCCCTCGCGCGCCATGAAGTTGATCCAGTGCGGCGTGGCCGTGGCGGCGGGCATCAGCAGATCGCCCTCGTTCTCGCGGCCCTCGTCATCCACCAGAATCACGGGGCGCCCGGCACGCAGCTCGGCCAGCAGATCGGGGATGGAGGCGAGGGTCATGACTGGCCTCCGTCAAGGGTCGAAGAGTCTAAGGGTCTAAGGGGGTCTTTCTTTGACTCTTCGACCCTTAGACCCTTAGACCCGCCGAAGGCGAGCAGCCGCTCCACATACTTCGCCAGCTGATCGGCCTCCAGGTTGACCCGGGTGCCGGGCACCCAGGTGCGCAGCGTGGTGACCGCCAGGGTGTGGGGCACCAGCCAGAGGGTGAATTCGTCGGCGCGCAGGTCCCGGCGGCTGCCAGCGGGGCCGCCCACGTCCACCACGGTCAGGCTCACGCCGTCGGCGGTCACGCTGCCCTTGGGGACCAGATAGCGGGCGAGGTGAGGCGGCGCGCGCAGGGTCATGGTGTGGGCGCCGGGCTGGGCCTCGACCCTCAGGACCTCGGCCACGCCGTCCACATGCCCGCTGACGATGTGGCCGCCAAAGCGCGCCCCGGCCGTCATGGCGCGTTCCAGATTCACGGACGCGCCGGCCCGCCAGTGCGGCGCCGTTTTCGCCAGCGTCTCGCGGCTGAGGTCCACGGTGAAGCCGGCCTCGTCCCAGCCGGTGACGGTCAGGCAGGCGCCGCCCACGGCGATGCTCTCGCCCAGTTGCAGATCGGGCCACATCCCGGCGGGCTGAATGGTGACAGTAAGGTGGCCGCTGTGGTGTTCGGTGCGGGCGATGCGCCCCACCTGTTCAATGATGCCGGTAAACATGAATCAACCTCGGCAGGACGGCAGACACAGACCCCCTGCGGTCCCGCAGCACCTCTCCTCTGCGGAGAGGAGAGAGAACTACAGCCGGGGAATCTCGCTCAGCAGACCCGTGACCAGCACGTCCGGGCCCAGTGCTTCAATCGTCACGTCGCGCAGCGGCTGGGCGGCGGCCATGGCCTGTGCGGGGCGGGTCAGGGGCGACAGCCCCGCGCCCAGCAGCTTGGGGGCGATGAACACGCGCACCTCGTCCACCAGCCCGGCCGCAAAAAACGCGCTGAGCAGCGTGGGGCCGCCTTCCAGCAGCAGGCTGGACACGCCCAGCTGGCCCAGCCCGTGCAGCGCGCCGGGCAGGTCGGCCGCGCGCAGAACGGTCACGCCCGCCCCTTCGTAAGCGGTGGCCACCGCGTCCAGCCCGGTCACCAGCACGGCGCCTTCCCGCCAGACCCGCGCCTGAACGTCCGATCTGGCTTGGCGGTCAAAGACCACCGGGCGGGGGTCGCGCCCGTCCGGCACGCCGCGCGTGGTCAGGGCTGGGTTATCGGCCTGCACGGTGCCGGCCCCCACCGCCAAGGCGTCCAGTTCGTTGCGCCACATCATGGTGCGCTCACGGGCGGCGGTGCTGCTCACCGCCCCGTTGCCCTCGCCGTGGGCGGCCACCTTGCCGTCCAGGGTCATGGCATATTTGGCCACCACCCAGGGGCGGCCCCGGGTGATCAGGGCGCGGAACCCCGCCTGCTGGCGCAGGGCTTCGGGTTCCCGCACGCCCAGCACCACCTCCAGGCCAGCGGCGCGCAGCCGGGCCACGCCCTGCCCGGCCACCTGCGGGTTGGGGTCCAGGGCGGCCACCACCACGCGGCGCACGCCGGCCCGGATCAGCGCCTCGGTGCAGGGCGGGGTGCGGCCGTGGTGGCGGCACGGTTCCAGCGTCACATACGCGGTGGCCCCGCGCGCCCGGTCCCCCGCTTTCCGCAGGGCGAACACCTCGGCGTGGGGCTCGCCCACTGCCGGGTGAAAACCGGCGCCCACCACCTCATCGTCCTGCACCAGCACGCAGCCCACCGGGGGGTTGGGGGCAGTGCGGCCCAGGCCCCGGGCAGCCTGCGCCAGCGCCAGCGCCATGCCGTGGTCGCCCGGCCACACACGTTTCTCCAGCCCAGGGGGCGGAGCATTCACGTCAACCATACGTTGTCGCTGCCCGCCGGGGTCGGCAGGGTCAGCGGTCCTCCTTCTCTCATCCGGACTGGATGGCGGACAGAAACAGCGCTCTGGTGGCCTCAGGCTCGGGGACGACCCCTCGCCTGTCTTGCCGCGTTCAGCGCGTCTCTCGTTGCCATGACACCGTCGGCCCCAGACTCACACCGGGTCGGGCCTGCGCGTGTTGCAGTTTGCGCAGGCTTCGCGGGCTGAGGCCCGGGGCTTGTGGGCGCCCGCGCCATCACCGCCGGTAGGGATTCACACCCTGCCCCGAAGGAAGCGGCCCGCCCGAACAGCGGGCCAGGGTTGAGGCTAGCACCCCCCCTGGGCCCGCCGTCTGTCCGGTGCAGACACAGGAGGGTGGCCGGTGCGTGTCCAGAAGCCGCGCCACCTCTGGGGTATTCCCGAGGTGGCGCGGAGAATAGGCCAGGTCAGGCCCTATCGGCTGTTTACCGGGGCAGGACGCTCTCCCCCATCAGGTGCTCGTCAATGGCGCGCGCGGCCTGGCGGCCCTCGCGGATGGCCCACACCACCAGGCTCTGGCCCCGGCGCATGTCGCCCGCCGCAAACACGCCGGGCACGCTGGTGGCGTAGCCGCCCGCTTCCTCGGTGCCCGCGTGGGCGTTGCCCCGGGCGTCCTTGTTCACACCAAAGGCGTCAATGACGCTGCCCACCGGGCTCACGAAGCCCATCGCCAGCAGCACGAGGTCGGCCCGGTACACGGTCTCGCTGCCCTCGACTTCCTGCAGCTGCCCGTCGCGCATCTCCAGGCGCACCGTCTTCACGCCGGTCACCTTGCCGCCCTTGCCGATAAATTCCTTGGTGGCAATGGCGAATTCACGCACCGCGCCTTCCTCGTGGCTGGTGCTGGTGCGCAGTTTCAGGGGCCAGTAGGGCCAGACCAGCGGCTTGTTTTCCTGCTCGGGCGGCTGGGGCATCACCTCGAACTGGGTCACGCTGGCGGCGCCGTGGCGGTTGCTGGTGCCCACGCAGTCGCTGCCCGTGTCGCCGCCACCGATCACGATGACGTGCTTGCCGTCGGCGCGCAGCTGCTTTTTCAGCTTGTCGCCCGCCGTGACGCGGTTCTGCTGCGGCAGGAACTCCATCGCAAAGTGCACGCCGTCCAGCTCACGGCCCGCCACCGGCAGATCACGCGGCTGCTCGGCGCCGCCGGCCAGCAGCACGGCGTCGAATTCGGCCTGCAGCCCCTCGGGGGTAACAGTCTGCTTGCTCAGGTTGGTCACGCGGCTGCCTTCGGGCCACGCGCCCACCAGCACGCCGGTGCGGAAGGTCACCCCCTCGGCTTCCATCTGGGCCACGCGGCGGTCAATGTGATGCTTGTCCAGCTTGAAGTCGGGAATGCCGTAACGCAGCAGGCCGCCCACGCGGTCGTTTTTCTCGAACACCGTGACCGTATGCCCGGCGCGCGCCAGTTGCTGGGCGGCGGCCAGCCCGGCGGGCCCCGAGCCCACCACGGCCACCTTCTTGCCCGTGGGCCGCGTGGGGGGTTGCGGCGCCACCCAGCCTTCCTGCCAGCCGCGCTCAATGATCGCCAGCTCAATGGATTTGATGCCCACGGCGTCGTCACTGATGTTCAGGGTGCAGGCGGCCTCGCAGGGCGCGGGGCAGATGCGGCCCGTGAATTCGGGGAAGTTGTTCGTGGAGTGCAGCGTGTCCAGGGCGCTGCGCCAGTCGTCCTGGTACACGAGGTTGTTGAAGTCGGGAATGATGTTGTTCACGGGGCAGCCGCTGGTGCAGAACGGAATGCCGCAGTCCATGCAGCGCGTGGCCTGCAAGCGGGCCGCGCCCGGGGCCAGCGGCAGCAGAAACTCGTGGTAGTGCTTCAGGCGCGCCTCCACGGGGGCGTACTGGTCTTTCACGCGCGGCTGTTCCAGAAATCCGGTGATTTTGCTCATGGGGTCCTCCGTGGGACCAGGGGGTGTGATGTCTGGGCGGGCCCGGGGCGGTCAGGTTTACCCCCTCAAGGGGAAGGGCACTGCGTCAACCTCTCTCGTCTTCCATCAACCTTCGACCATCAACCCTCTACTTCGTCAGCGTGCCCTGCCCCGCCACCTTCTGCGCGGGCTGGCCGGTCTGCATGGCGGTGGTGTCGGCGGCCTGCACGGTGCCAGCTTCGGCACTGGCCTTTGGGGCGCGGGCCTGCAGGGCGCGGGCGTATTCGTGGGGCAGCACCTTCACAAAGCGCTTCAGGGCCGCTTCCCAGTCGTCCAGCAGGTCCGAGGCGCGCGCCGAGCCGGTCCATTTGTGGTGGTCTTCCAGCAGGCGGCGCAGCAGGGCTTCGTCGCTCTGGCCGGCATGCAGGGCGCCGGTCGTCTGGGCCAGTTGCTCCTGCTCGGGCAGGACCGGGTGCAGGCCCACCATGCTGAGGTTGCAGCGCTGGGCAAAGGTGCCGTCTGCGTCGTACACGTAAGCCACGCCGCCGCTCATGCCCGCCGCGAAGTTGCGGCCGGTCTTGCCCAGCACCACCACGGTGCCGCCCGTCATGTACTCGCAGCCGTGGTCCCCGGTGCCTTCCACCACCGCCGAGGCGCCACTGAGGCGCACGCCGAAGCGCTCGCCCGCCACACCCCGGAAAAAGGCCTCGCCGCCCGTGGCGCCGTACAGCACCGTGTTCCCCACGATGATGTTCTCTTCGGCCTTGCCCCGGAATTCGATGCTGGGCCGCACCACCACGCGCCCGCCCGACAGGCCCTTGCCGGTGTAGTCGTTGGCGTCGCCAATCAGGTACAGGGTCAGCCCCGGGGCCAGGAAAGCGCCGAAGGACTGGCCGCCCGTGCCTTCCATCTGCACAAAGACTGTGTTGTCGGGGAGGCCCTCGGGGCGCACGCGCACCAGCTGGCCGGACAGCATGGCCCCCACGCTGCGGTTCACGTTGCGCGCGTCCTGCAAAAAGTGCACCTTCTCGCCGCGTTCAAAGGCGGGTCGGCACTTCTCGATCAGGGTCAGGTCCAGCGCGCCTTCCAGGCCGTGCTCCTGGGCGTGCAGGTGGCGCGTGCCCACCTCGGCGGGCACCTCGGGGCGGTAGAACACGCGGCTGAAGTCCAGGCCCTGCGCTTTCCAGTGCTCAATGCCCTTGCGGGTATCCAGTAGGTCGCTGCGGCCAATCAGGTCATCGAAGGTGCGGATGCCCAGGGTGGCCATCAGGGCCCGCACTTCCTCGGCCACGAAGAAGAAGTAGTTGATGACGTGCTCGGGCTTGCCCGTGAACTTGGCGCGCAGCACCGGGTCCTGGGTGGCCACCCCCACGGGGCAGGTGTTCAGGTGACACTTGCGCATCATGATGCAGCCCTGCGCCACCAGCGGGGCGGTAGCAAAGCCGAATTCGTCGGCGCCCAGCAGGGCGGCCACCACCACGTCGCGGCCGGTTTTCAGCTGCCCGTCGGTCTGCACGCGCACGCGGTCGCGCAGGCGGTTGAGGACCAGCGTCTGCTGCGCCTCGGCCAGCCCCAGTTCCCAGGGCGAGCCCGCGTGCTTGATAGAGCTCCAGGGGCTGGCCCCGGTGCCGCCGTCGTGCCCGGCAATCACGATGTGGTCGGCCTTGCACTTGGCCACCCCGGCGGCCACCGTGCCCACGCCAATTTCCGAGACCAGCTTCACCGAGATGTCGGCGCGTGGGTTCACGTTCTTCAGGTCGTGGATGAGCTGCTTGAGGTCTTCAATGGAGTAGATGTCGTGGTGCGGCGGCGGGCTGATCAGGCCCACACCGGGCACCGAGTGGCGCAGAAAGCCGATGTACTCGCTGACCTTGCCGCCGGGCAACTGGCCGCCCTCGCCGGGTTTGGCCCCCTGCGCCATCTTGATCTGAATCTGGTCGGCGGACGCGAGGTAGGTGGTGGTCACGCCAAAGCGCCCGGAGGCCACCTGCTTGATCTTGGAGCGCAGGCTGTCGCCGGCTTGCAGCGGGTAATCCACCTCCACCCGGTCCTCGCCCAGCAGGGACGCCAGGGTGTGGCCCTCGCCCAGCGTTTCGCCGCGCATTTCGCGCTCGTAGCGGGCGGGGTCCTCGCCGCCCTCGCCGGTGTTGCTCTTGCCGCCAATGCGGTTCATGGCGACGGCCAGGGTGGTGTGCGCCTCGGTGGAGATAGAGCCCAGGCTCATGGCCCCGGTGGCAAAGCGCTTGACGATCTCGCTCGCCGGTTCCACTTCTTCTAAGGGCACAGGCGTGACGCCCTCGGTCTTGAACTCGAACAGGCCGCGCAGGGTCATGTGGCGCTTGCTCTGGTCGTTGATCAGGCGGGCGTATTCCTCGTAGGTGCTGACCGAGCCGCTGCGCACCGCGTGTTGCAGCTTCGCCACCGAATCCGGGGTCCACAGGTGGTCCTCGCCGCGCACGCGCCACGCGTACTCGCCGCCGGCATCCAGGCTCTGGGCCAGCGTGGGGTCGGGGCTGAAGGCGGCGCGGTGGTTGCGAATCCCTTCCTCGGCCACCTCGAAAATGCCAATGCCGCCCACCTGCGTCGGCGTGCCGTAGAAATACTTGTTCACGAACTCGCTCTTCAGGCCAATGGCCTCGAACAGTTGCGCGCCGCAGTAACTCATGTACGTGCTCACGCCCATCTTGGACATGATTTTGCTCAGGCCCTTGCCAATCGCCTTGATGTAATTGCGAATGGCCTTGTGCGCGTCCACGCCCGCCAGGCTGGGCATGCCCGGCACATCGGTGTGCAGGTTGATCAGGGTTTCCAGCGCGAGGTACGGGTGAACCGCTTCCGCGCCGTAGCCGGCCAGCGCGGCAAAGTGGTGCACTTCGCGGGCGTCGCCGGTTTCCACGACCAGGCCGGTCTTCATGCGCAGGCCCGCTTTCACGAGGTGGTGGTGCACGCTGCTCAGGGCCAGCAGCGAGGGGATCGCCACCCGGTCGCGGTCCAGCCGGCGGTCGGTCACGATGATGATGTTGTGGCCGTTTTCAATGGCGTCCACCGCGCGGGCGTTCACCGTGGCCAGCTTGGCCTCGATGCCGCGCGGGCCCCAGTCGGCGGGGTAGGTGATGTCCAGTTCATAGGCCTTGAACTTGCCGCGCGTGTGCTCGGCAATGCTGCGCAGCCGGGCCATGTCGTCAAAGTCCAGAATGGGCTGCTCGACTTCCAGGCGCAGCTGCGGGCTCACGGCGTTCACGTCCAGCGGGTTGGGGCGCGGGCCCACGAACGACACCAGGCTCATGACCACCGCCTCGCGGATGGGGTCAATGGGCGGGTTGGTCACCTGGGCGAACAGCTGCTTGAAATAGTTGTACAGCGGCTTGTTCTTGCCCGAGAGCACCGCCAGCGGGCTGTCGTTGCCCATGGAGCCAATGCCTTCCTCGCCGGTTAATGCCATCGGCCCCATCAGGAACTTCAGGTCCTCCTGGGTGTAGCCAAAGGCCTGCTGGCGGTCCAGCAGCGACTCGCGAAACTGGCCCACAGTGCCGGTTTCCTCGGAGTCGTCCAGGCGGAAGCGGGTGTTCTCCACCCACTGCGCGTAGGGCCGCGCCGAGGCGAACTGGGTCTTCAGTTCATCGTCCTCGATAATCCGGCCCTGTTCCAGGTCAATCAGGAACATGCGGCCCGGCTGCAGGCGCCACTTCTTGACAATCCGGCTTTCAGGAATGGGCAGCACGCCCGATTCGGACGCCAGAATCACGAGGTCGTCGCGCGTCTGCACATAGCGCGCCGGGCGCAGGCCGTTGCGGTCCAGGGTGGCGCCCACCTGCCGCCCGTCGGTGAAGACCATCGCGGCGGGGCCGTCCCAGGGCTCCATCATGGAGGCGTGGTACTCGTAAAAGGCCCGGCGGCGCGGGTCCAGGCCGGTGTTCCCCTCCCAGGCTTCGGGAATCATCATCATGACCGCGTGGGCCATGGGGTAGCCCGCCAGGGTCAGCAGTTCCAGCGCGTTGTCGAAGGTGGCGGTGTCGCTCTCGCCCTCAAAGGAGATCGGGTAGAGCTTTTTCAGGTCCTCGCCCAGCACCGGGGAGACCATGATGCCTTCGCGCGCCCGCATCCAGTTGAAGTTGCCCTTGACCGTGTTGATCTCGCCGTTGTGCGCCACCATGCGGTAGGGGTGCGCCAGCGGCCATTCGGGGAAGGTGTTCGTGGAAAAGCGCTGGTGCACCAGGGCCAGGGCCGAGGTGACGCGCTCATCCTGCAGGTCCAGGTAGTACTCGCCCAC
Source organism: Deinococcus multiflagellatus (assembly GCF_020166415.1). Taxonomy (NCBI): domain Bacteria; kingdom Thermotogati; phylum Deinococcota; class Deinococci; order Deinococcales; family Deinococcaceae; genus Deinococcus; species Deinococcus multiflagellatus. Next base: position 89,430 of record NZ_JAIQXV010000010.1, on the reverse strand, counting down.
CTGGTCGGCCAGCAGCAGGCCCTTGTAAATCACTGTGCGGCACGACATGGAGGGCACGTAGTATTCGGCGCCGTGCGTGAAATTCAGCGCGCGAATGGCGTTGCTGGCGCGGCGGCGAATCACGTACAGCTTGCGCTCCAGCGCGTCAGGCACCAGCGTGTCGGGCCCCGCGCCGATAAACACCTGCCGGATGACGGGCTCTTTCTCGCGCACCGCCGGGCTCATGGGCATCTCGCGGCTGACCGGCACGTCGCGCCAGCCCAGCACCAGCTGGCCCTCGGCTCGGATGGCCCGTTCCAGTTCCTGCTCGCACGCCCGGCGCGAGGCGATTTCCTTGGGCAGGAAGATCATGCCCACGCCGTAGTCGCCGGGGGGCGGCAGGGTCACGTCCTGCTTCGCCAGTTCGGCGCGGTAGAACTCGTCGGGAATCTGAATCAGGATGCCGGCCCCGTCGCCCATCAGGGGATCGGCGCCCACCGCGCCCCGGTGGTCCAGGTTTTCCAGAATCTTGAGGCCCTGGGCAATGATCCCGTGGCTGCGCACGCCCTTGATATGCGCCACCATGCCCACGCCGCAGGCGTCGTGCTCCTGCGCGGCGTACAGGCCCTGCTCGCGGGCGCGGCTCAGCTCGTCGCGGCTGGTGCCTGGCGTGGCCGTGGATGGGGTGTGCGGCAATGCAGCCGGCGTCACCCGGTTGTTGGTCTCGTTCATGTGGACACTCCCATCTCGTCTGGGCTCGCCCGCAGGGTGCAGGCTGCTAGAATCACCATACAGAGAGATGCATGTCTATGCAGGCCCGTTGTTTATAACGGGTTTAAAAGTGTGCCGTGTCCTTTTGTTGGCAAAGGAAAGGTGGGGTGGAAGGCGGCTGGCGCCGCCTGAAGCGAGCAAACCGGTCTGATCTTGAGTGACTGGGTATGTGACCCTCCCGCCTTTGGGCGGTGCCTGTAACTGCACGAAGTCGAAGAACGCCACAGCAGCATGACCGTAGAGGAGCGCCATTCTTCTGCTGAGAACTCGGTAGCCGTGCTCAACCCAGGCCCAGATGTGTTAGCAGAGCCGTCAACCGCTGAGCAAACCGGCGCGGCAGGTTGCCCCGGCCATCACAGCACCAGCCAACTTTCAAATGACAAGCAGGGGCGAGAGCCTCCCCTACCCCCGGGCCTGCATAGACATAAGCCCGGCCGCTTCAGCCCGGGGCAGGTTTTAAATCCAGTACCACCACTTCTGGCTCGCACAGGTTGCGGAAAGGCACGCCGCTGAGGCCCAGGCCCCGGCTGACATACGCGGGGGTGCCATGCGCGCCCTCCACCCAGCCCATCGCAAACCGCTGGCCGTAGCGGCTGGGCACCGTCACCGCACCCACCCAGGGCAGCCGGACCTGCCCGCCGTGGGTGTGGCCGCACAGGGTCAGGCCCACCCGGCGCGGCAGAAACGGCAGCAGGTCGGGGTTATGGGTCACCAGCAACGTGGCCCGCTCGCCCGCTCCAGCCAGGGCCGCCTGCACATCCGGCTCGCCGTTCCACAGGTCGTCTACGCCGGCCACGTACAGGTCGTCGCGCAGTGCCCGGCCGGCATTACGCAGAATGGGTGCGCCCGCCGCCGCAAACGCCGCTTCCAGTTCCGCCCGCTTGGCCGGCCAGTCGGCGCGGGGCGGGCCGTACTGCCGCCCACCGTAAAAGCCAAAGCTGCCGTAATCGTGGTTGCCCCACACGCCGTAGACCCCCAGCGGGGCGCGCAGGCGCGCGAGTTCGTCCAGCAGGGCCCCGGGGGCCTCGTCCATGCGGCGGTCCAGCTGGTCGCCGCCCAGCAGCACTGCGTCCGGGCGCTCGCGGTTGGTGGCGTCCACCCAGGCGCGCACGCTGCCCGCACCGATATACAGGCCGTAGTGCAGATCGGTTAAAAAGGCCACGCGCAGGGGCGCCCGCAGGCCGGGCAGGGGGCGGGTGTGGCGGGTCACGCCAAAGCGGTAGGCCTGCGCGGCCCCGGCGCCCCCGGTGGCCAGCATCCCCAGCCCCGCGCCGCCCAGGGCGCGCAACACCCGGCGGCGGGTCACGGTGCTCATGGCCCTGACCATACCCCCTGTCCCGGCCCGGGGCATCCACCGAAAGAGGGGCCAGCGCTTTTGTTCCCCCCGCGCCCCACGGGCAGGGCGCGAAAACGGGCGCGGCCCCGACCTTCTGGCGGCCGCCCGGGACAGGGGAATGCTCTAGACTTGCCCCCATGTCCGTCCCGCCCCTGCTGCTCGTGATTGACGTTCTGGATGAGGACGCTGGCCTGGCCGATGTGGAAGACAGCCAGGGCCGCACCTACCAGCTGCCCGCCGAGTGGTTGCCCGGCGCCGCCGACGGCGCCGGCTACGAGGTGGTGACCCAGGGGGGCGGCCTGAGCTTTGTCCCCGCCCCCGACGCCGCGCGGCAGCTGCGCGAGCGCAGCAAGCAGACCCTGCTGGACTTCAGCGACGCCCCCGGAGAAGGCGAATGAGCCGCCAGGTCGTGGTGCTGCCGGATCTGCACGGGCGCCCGGACCTGCTGCGCGCCGCGCTGGAGCGCTTTCCCGACGCGCATTACGTGGGCCTGGGCGACGCGATTGACCGGGGGCCGCGCAGCCTCGCCACGGTGGACAAGCTGCTGGAACTGCATCAGGCGGGCCGGGCCACCCTGCTGATGGGCAACCACGAGCGCATGATGCAAGAAGGCATCAAGTGGTACCGCCTGTACGAGGGCACCCACAACCTGGGCGACTACCGCAAGGCCATGGAGGGCTACCAGTGGTGGATGCGCGCGGGCGGCGAAACGGTGCGCGCCGAACTGGGCGGCCTGACCCTGGAGAAGTTTCCGCCGCTGCTGGAGGCCTACCTCAAGGTGCTGCGCAAGGTGATCTACGTGACCGCCGACGGCCAGATTCACGACGAGGTGCCGCCGCACCCCAGCGTGCTTATTGCGCACGCCGCGCCGCCCGTCAAACACCCACAGCACGAAAACCCGCTGTCGGCGGCGCTGTGGCTGCGGCCCTACGAGGGGCCCTTTCCGCTGCCCCCCGGCGTGACCTACTCGCTGCACGGGCACACCCCGGTGCCCACGCCGTGCCGCCTGGGCCGCCACCTGTACCTGGACCTGGGCGCCTACGAAACCGGGCGGCTGGCCGTGGCCGAGGTGAACGTGCACGGCCTGCCGCAGGTGACGGTGCTGTGTGGCCGGGGCGAACCGCACCGGGGGCGGCGCTACGCCCAGTTTGGCGAGCCCATTCCCGTGACCCCGGTGGACCTGCCCGGCGCCCCCCGGCGGTAAGGGGCGTTCAAGCTCCGGTTCACCTGCCCTGGCCGCGCAGGTGCCACCATCAGGGCCATGCAGTTTCAGGACGCCGGAGAGTTTCAGGTGCGGGCCGCGCCCGCCGTCGTGTGGGCCTTTGTGCAGCGGCCCGAGCAGGTGGCGCGCTGCCTGCCCGAAGTGCAGGACATCCGCGCGCACCCCGACCACGCCGAGGCCAGCGTGGCGGTGCGCGCCGGGCTGCTGCGCGGCACCCTGCACCTGCGCCTGAACACCCAGCCCGACGAAGCCGCGCAGCGCGTGACCGTGCGCGTGCAGGGCGCGGGGCTGGGCAGCACCCTCACCCTGAACGCCGCCGCCACCCTGGGCGATCCTGGGAACGGCACCACCTCCCTGCGCTGGCAGGGCGAGGTCAGCGTGCGCGGGCCCCTGGCAGCGGTGGGGGGCCGCCTCATGGAAAGCCGGGCCCGCGCCCTGATTGAGCGGACCTTCCAGAACTTACAGGCGCAGCTGAACGCCGCTGGCAGCACGCTGGCCTGAGACCAGGGGCCGAGGGGGACTCCGGCGCTGACCGAGAGGCTCACCCATTTGCGCCGCCATGAAGGCCCACCGCTCAGATCGGAGGGAGGGGCGCCCCGCCAGATGCAGGGATAGGCCCCGCTTCTTTACTCTCTCAGCCGACCAGCCTCTCTCAACTGGGGGGCAGGGCCAGAGGTGGCCGGGGTTGGGGAGCCGTCACCACCCCGTGCGGCGACACCGCCAGCACCTGCCGCTCGGCCAGGGTCCACAGGGCGCGGTGAATCGCCATCTCGCGCGCGGGGTCGCCGCCGGGGGCCAGCCGGTCCAGCAGGGTGGTGTAGCGCACCTCGCCGGGCTCGCCCCCGGCCCAGGGGGTGACGGCGGCCACCAAGCCCAGCACCTGCCGCTGCTCGGGGGTCTGGGCCTGGGCCAGCAACCCGGCGCGGGCCTGGGCCTGGGCGGCGCGGGCTTCGCGGGCCTCGCGGCGGCGGGCCAGCACGGCTCTGGCTTCGGGGTCGCTGGGGCCGCCGGGGTGGCGCTCGGTGATCAGGCGTTCCAGGCGGTCGTCGGCGCGGGCCTGCACCTGATCGCGCAGGCCCTGGGCGCCGGCACGCAGGCGCCCGGCCGCGTCCTGCAGGGTGGGCGTCACCCGGGCGGCGGCGGCCTGACCCGCCGCGCGCAGTGGCGACTGTGTGGCCTCGGGCGACTGGGCATCTTCGCGCAGGGCGCGGCCCAGACGAATCAGGGTGTTCAGGGTGCGGCGGGACTGGCTCATGGGGTGTTCTCTCCTGCGGGGGCACCTTGCTGAGGCGCGGCGCCACTCTGCCCCCCGGCCCCCAGTGTGCCCCAGCGGGCGGGCGCCCGGCGTCCATCCAAAGAACGGCCCAAGGCGACTCCCTTCAAGAACGACCTGCCCCTAGTCCACAGAAGGCGCGGCGCCCCCGAAACCGGAGGGGCGCCGCGCGGGCCGGAGTCAGGCGTGCTCAGGCCGCCTGCACGTCCGCGCGGGACTCGCGCTCCAGGGTCAGGGTCTGGCCGCCCTGGGCCCGGGCCGGCAGCGGGCGCAGCGCCCCGATGGCGAGGCCGCACAGGCCCACCGCCGCCACGGCCATCCACAGCAGGCCGCCCGGCGTGGGGTCCAGCAGGGTGCTGAGCAGCACCAGGGCGCTGCACACCACCCCGTGCGCCAGGGCGGGGAGCAGGTAGGCGCCCCCGGCCTGGTGCGCCTGCGCGAAGCGGCGGCCAAAGTGCAGGCCCGAGGTGAGGGCGATCAGCGCGCACAGCAGCAGGGTCGGTTCCATGGGGCTCACCTTACGGACCGCCCTCTCACCAAAGCGTCACGGCGCGCTGGCTCAGTCTTTTATTAAGGCGGGAAAGGGCGTGCCAGAGGGTCTTTTCCTCACCCCATCCCACCCACAGCCCCAAGCGTGAACCCCCGGTCAAGGGCCCGTCAGACGGCGGCAAGAGCCAGGGGAGTGAAATACAGCCATGACCACCACGGGCCTGATGCGATCCCTCACCGCGCCTGCCCGGCGCCCCCGCCGCCCTGGCCTGGGCGGGGCACTGCTGCTGGCCAGCCTGCTCCTGGCCTGCGGGGGCGCCCCGGGGGGGGGCGGCACCCCGCCGCCGGGCGGCCAGACGGGCACCCTGACTGTCACGCTGGAGCGCGTGCCCGTGGTGGGCGAGGCCGCGCAGCCCGGCGCCCTGCGCCTGCGGGGCACGCCGCCCGCCGGGGTCAAGGTGACGGTGGAGGCCGCGCCCCCCGGCGTGCAACTCGCCCCGGGCGCGCCCACCGCCGAGGGCAGCGATACGCTGGTGACCCTGAATCCCCAGGGTCAGGGGGGCGGCACGGTGACCCTGCAGGTCTCGGCCCCGCCCGGCACCGCGCGCCTGAACGTGCCGGTGCTGGCGCAGCGGCGCTGGCCCATTCCGGGCACCACCCCCTATCTGGCCGCCGCCGCGCGGCCCGCCCCCGACGGCACCCTGCTGCTGCGTGCCCCCGCCAACGCCGAGGCCAGCGCGCGCCACAGCCTGCTGCAGTTTGACCCGGCCCAGGGCCGCTGGAACACGCTGGACTTTGGGCTGCAGGGCTTCGAGACGATCACCAGCCATACGGTGATCAGCCTGGGGACGCGCGGCACCGAGACCTGGGTGGCCGTGCGCGGCGTGACGGCCGCCGGCAGCTTCCTGGTGCGGCGCGACAGCGCGGGCACGCTGACCCGCTTTCTCGCCGGCACCCCAGAAACCCTCAATGCCCTGACCCCCACCCTGGACGGGCGGCTGCAGTTCCTGGTGTACGGGCAGCCGCAGGTGCTGGCCCTGGACCCAGCAAGCGGCACGGTCAGCCGCGTGCCCACCGACGGCGTGCCCGAGACACTGGTGGCCCTGGAAGGTGGCCGGCTGGCCTACACCCGCCGGGGCGCGGCGCCCGCCGTCGTCACGCTGGACCCGCAGACCGGCGCGGCGCGGACCTTTGCTGTGGGCACCGCGAATGTCAGCGTGCCGGATCTGCTGACCCCCGCCCCGGACGGCACCCTGTGGCTGGCCGAAACACGCACCGGGGCCGTGCTGAACCTGGACCCCCGCAGCGGCACCACCCGCACGCTGAGCTTGCCCGCTGGCACCCGCCCCAGCGCCCTGGCCGCCGCCCCCGACGGCACCCTGTGGGTGGCCGACGCCACCCGCGCAACCCTGCTGCGCGTGGCCCCCGGCGCCAGCAGCGGCGCGGCGGTGGCCCTGCCCCCCGGCACCCCCACCGGCCCCCGCGCCCTGACGGTGACCAGTGACGGCGCCGCATGGTTTGAAAGTGGAGGCCAGTGGACCCGGCTGGGGAGTTGATGGTTGACGGGTGATGGTTGATGGAGAAAGGCGCCTCGTTTCTCGACGAAGCGCTCTTGCTCTCTGGTCTTTCCTGCTCTCAGGAGCGGCAGTGCAGGCCCTGCCCCTTCCATCACCTTTCAACCATCAACCATCACCCTACAAATCGCGGCGGCTGAAGCGCCACATGGCGGCGGCCACGGCCAGGGCGCTCAGCACAGCGGCCCAGGCCACCAGGGCGGGATCGGCGGGGGCGGTGCCGAAAAAGGGATTGGCGCCGCGCGTGACCTCGCCCAGGTCGCGGGCCACCTGGGGCTGCAGGTGGTAACTGGCCCCCAGCCACAGGGCGTTGGTGGGCATGATGACGTTTGCCACGCGGCCCAGGGTCAGCAGCGTGGGCGTATCTGCGAAGGTGCCGATAAAGCTCAGGATGCCGCCCGTGAACCCCACCCCGTACAGCACGAACACGCCAATCCCGTTGGCCAGGGTGGTAAAGAGGGTGCTGCCCAGCACGGTCAGGGCGGTCAGCAGCGTGACCGCCAGCAGCAGCAGGGCCACGGCAGGCAGCGTTTCGGGGGGCAGGTAGCCGGTCAGCAGGTACACGCCGCCCAGCAACCCGGCCGACAGCAGGGCCACGTACGCCACGTTCACGGCGGCGAAGCCCAGCCAGCGCCCCAGCACCAGCTGCGCGCGGCTGACCGGGCGGGCCAGCACGCTCTGCATCACCCCGTTTTCGATGTCGCCGCTCACCGCGCCCACCGTGGAGAGCACCGCCATCAGCGACCCCAGGAAGTACACGAGATACATGCCGAACATGGCCGAGTACATGACCGGCAGGTTGGACGCCCCGGTGATGCTGCGCCCGTCCAGCCCCGCCGCCACCGCCCGCTCGTCCAGCGTGAGTTCCAGGCGGTACACGCCGTACAGAAAGAAGCCCAGAAAAGCGGCCGTGAGCAGCAGCAGCACCGCCACCAGCCGCTTGCGGGCGGCCTCGCGCAGCGAGAGTTCAGCGATCAGGAGGGCGTTACGCATGGGTCTTCTCCGGCGCGGCGGCGCGGGTGCGCTCGGGGGTGTCTTCAATCAGGTCCAGGAACATGGTTTCCAGGTCCGGGCGGCGCGGGCTCAGGGCGTACAGGTCGGCGCCGGCGGCGTGCACGGCGCGGGCCACAGCGGGCAGGGCGTCTTCCTGGGCCAGCCACAGTTCCACCTCGGCGCGGCCCGGCGTGTTCAGGTCGGTGCGGCGCACCTCGCCCAGGCCGGCCAGGGTGTCCAGCAGGCCCGGCGGCAGGTGCGAGAGGCGCAGGTCCACCGGCAGCACGCCGCCCATCAGTTCGCGCATGGTGCCCTGGGTCAGCACCCGGCCCGCCTTGACAAAGGCCACGCGGTCGCACACCTGTTCCACCTCTGAAAGCAGGTGGGAATTCAGGAACACCGCCACCCCTTCGGCGCGCAGGCGCTCAATGATCTCGCGCACCTCAATGCGGCCAATGGGGTCCAGGGCGCTGGTGGGTTCATCCAGAAACACCAGCTGGGGCCGCGCCAGAATGGCCCCGGCCAGCCCGGCGCGCTGCAGCATGCCCTTGCTGTAGCCGCCCAGCACCTCGCGCCCGCGCCCCGAGAGGCCCACCACGTCCAGCACCTCGGGGATGCGCCGCCGCAGCTCGGCCGCGCCCACACCGGCCAGGCGCCCGTGAAAGCGCAGGAATTCCTCGCCGGTCATCCACGTCTGAAAGCGGAACTGTTCAGGCAAAAAACCCAGTCGGGCGCGGATGGCCGGGTCGTGCGGGGTGCCGCCCAGCACGCGCGCCGCGCCCCCGGTGGGCAGCACCAGCCCCAGCAGCATCTTGACGGTGGTGCTTTTGCCGGCGCCGTTGGGGCCCAGAAAACCGAAGACCTCGCCCTGGGGCACCGTCAGGGTCAGGCCGTCCACCACCGCCCGGCCCCGGTAGACCTTGCGCAGGTCCTGCGTTTCTATGGCGTTCACCCTTGTCAGCATAGAGGGGCGGCGGCGCCCGCCTCGTCCACCTTTGGTCGTGCCCCCCAGCCCCCCCAGTTCCCCCAACGCACACTGAGACCTTTTTCAGGGTGAACCCGGGTCAGATGTGAGTGAATAGAAGGAATGTCTGCTCCCTGCGCGCCCTGGCTGGAGGTGGGGCCCCTGCCCCCTGGCACGCCGCCGCACTTGCTTGAACAGGTGCAGGGCGCCGCCAGTGGCGAGGCGCGGGCCCTGGCGCTGGTGGAGCTGGCGCGCGCGGTGCGCGAGCTGAGCCTGGACGCGGCCCTGGGCCTGGGGGAGCGCGCGCTGGACGAGGCCCTGCGCGCCGACTCGCCCCGGGCGGCCGTTCTGGCACTGGTGGGGCTGGGGTTTGTGGGCGCCGCCCTGGGCCTGCCGGCCCGGGCACTGGACGCCGTGACCCGGGCCCAGGCGCTGGTGCAGGAACATGCGCTGGGCGAACTGCGCTCGGCGGTGGTGAATGTGCGCGCCCTGATCCGGGTGATCAGCGGCAACCTGGCGGGCGCGGCGCGGGACCTGCAGTCGGCGCTGGACCTGGCCCGCCACAGCGAAAGCCCGCTGGACTACGGCCACGCCCTGGGCAATCTGGCCTGGGTGGCCAACCTGCGCGGCGACGCCAAGGGCGCCCTGCACCACCTGAACCTGCTCGAAGAGTACGTGCATGACCAGCCCGACGACCCGCAGCGGGCGGGGCTGCTGCTGAATCTGCACGAAACCCGTGCCCACGCCTATGTGGTGCTGGGGCGCGAGGCGCAGCGCCTGGGCCGCCCCGACGCGGCGCAGCAGGCCGCGCAGCAGGGCCTGATGGTGCTGCGCGCCGCCGACGCGGCCGTGCGGCGCACCCCCAACCCCACCACCACCCTGCTGTGTGACGCCCACCGCGCGGCCCTGCGGCTGCTGTGCGGCGATCTGGACAGCGCCCTGGACGCCGCCCACGCCGCCTGGGCCATGAACCGGCACCTGCAACAGCGCCTGTACTTGGAGCCCCTGCTGTGCCTGCCGGAGGTGCTGGCCGCGCGCGGCGAGCGGCAGGCGGCGCTGGCCGGGTACCGCGAGGCCCTGACCCTGATCCGGGCGCAGGGCCGGCACCGCGAAACCCAGCAGGTGCTGCAGCAGATGAGCGCCCTGCACGAGGCGCTGGGCGACCCGGCCGCCGCCCTGCAGGCCCTGCGCGAGGCCCTGGCCGACGCCCAGGCGGCCCAGGAGCAGATCAGCGAGGACGCCCAGTGGCACCTGTCGCTGGAACTGCGCTGGGCCCAGGCCGACGCCAGTTCTTGGCAGGACCGCCTGCGCCACGCCGAGGTGCAGGCCCGCCAGGACCCCCTGACCGGCGTGCTGAACCGGCGCGGCCTGGAAGAGGGCCTGCGCGCGCTGGAGGCGGCCCCGGGGTCCGGCTGGACCCTGCTGGCGGTGCTGTTTGTGGACATTGACCATTTCAAGAGCGTCAACGACCGCTTTTCGCACGCGCACGGCGACCGGGTGCTGCAGGCGGTGGCGGGCCTGCTGACCCGCAATGTGCGCGCCGGCACCCTGATTGGCCGCTACGGCGGCGAGGAGTTTGTGCTGGTGGCACCTGTCCGGGCGCCGGGACAGGCCCACGACCTCGCCGAGCGCTGCCGCCGGGCCATTGAGGCGCACGACTGGTCCGCGCTGCTGCCCGGGGTCAGCCTGACCGCCAGTGTGGGCTACGCCGTGGAGCGCCCGGAGCGCCTGCCCGTGGCCCTGCACACCGCCGACGAGCACCTGTACCGCGCCAAAGGTGCCGGGCGCAACCGCGTGCACCCCCCAGCATAGGGGACGGGCCGCAAGCCCCAGCGGCACCCCGGGGGTCGGGGGGAGATCTTTGAGCGGCAGCAGTGGAACTGATACGGCTTCCGAAAAATTCCGTCATACCTGACGGAATTTTTTCGACCGGACTGATCCAGCTGCGCAGCAGAGGGAGAAGGAAAAAGGACGGATTTCCGGGAATTGGGCTGGCACAGCGCCGAAGGCGGGGAACCCCCAGCTCTCTTCTGGATCCTCCGGAAATAGACGGCAGTCCGGATGAGGGATCAACAGCGCCCCGGGCCGCCGAACACGCACGAACGCCACCGAACCCCAAGGGGACCTGGACGCCGTATCCCGCGTCCAGGCCCCCTTGGGAGTTCCCGCCCTTAGCGCTTCAGAATGCCCTCAATCTGCTCCAGCACATCGCTGCTCAGGCGCACGCCAGCGGCTTTCACGGTGTCTTGAATCTGGCTGGTCCTGGTGGCGCCAGTGATCACGCTGCTCACGCCCGGCTGGCGCAGAATCCAGGCCAGGGCCAACTGGGCGCGGGTAATGCCCAGGTCGTCGGCAATGGGCTTCAGGTCGCGCACCTTGGCGATGTTCTCGTCGGTCAGGAAGTTCTTGCCCCAATTTTCCTTCTCGGTCAGGCGGGCGCCTTCGGGCTTGCCGTCGTCGTATTTGCCGGTCAGCAGGCCCATGGCCAGCGGGCTCCACACGACCAGGCCCACGCCTGCGCCCTCGGTGTAGGGCAGGATTTCCTGCTCCACGCGCTCGCGGCGCACCATCGAGTATTCGGGCTGCTCGGTGACGGGGCCGTGCAGGCCGTGGGCGCGGGCAAATTCCACGGCCTGGGCAATGCGGGCGGCGGGCCACATGGAGGTGCCCCAGTACAGCGCCTTGCCGTCGCGGATCACCTGATCAAAGGCCATCACGATCTCTTCCATCGGCACGTCGGGGTCGTAGCGGTGGGCGAAATAGATATCCAGGTAATCGGTGCCCAGGCGCTTGAGGGTCTTGTCAATGCTTTCCAGCACATGCTTGCGCGACAGGCCCCGGTCGTTCACGTCGTCACTCATGGGCCAGAACACCTTGCTGGAGATCACCAGGGTGTGCCGCGGCAGTTCGCGCAGCACGGCGCCCATGAGTTCCTCGCTGCGGCCCCGGGCGTACACGTCGGCCTGATCGAAGAAGTTCACGCCGCCCTCGTAGGCGGCCAGCACAATCTCGCGCACCATCGTGGAGGCGTCCTGGTTCACCCCGTAGGTTTCCCAGCCGCCCAGGGCGACTTCGCTGACTTTCAGGCCACTTCTGCCGAGCTTCCGGTATTCCATGCGCGACACTTTAACTCTTAAAGCATCAGGGCAGTGCCAGATGGAGAATGCCTTAAGGGAGGCTCATCCTGCCTGCCCGACCGTGTGAATCAGCGGCGCAGACGGTAGTGGCTTTGCACCAGCCCGGATGGAAAAGGGCGGGTTTCCAGGTGGTCCCACCACAGGTCTTCGGGCAGGTCCCCGAACAGCGGCAGCCCACGGCCCAGCAGCACCGGCACGCGCGTGATGATCAGGCGGTCAATCAGCCCCGCGCGCAGGAAGGCCTGCACCGTCTGGCCGCCGTCCACGTAGACGCCCCGCACCCCCTGGGCGCGCAGGTCGTCCACCAGGGCCGGAAGAGGGCCCGGGTGAACGGTGACGTCGGCGCGGCGCGGCGCCGGAATCGCCTGCTCGGGCAGGGTGCGGCTGAGCACCACCATGCGCCGCCCCGCGTAGGGCCACGGTTCAAGGGCCTGCACGGTTTCAAAGGTCACGCGGCCCATCACCACCACGTCTATGTCCGCCATGAAGGCGTCAAAGCCATAGTCCTCGCCCTCTGGCGCCGGTAGCCCATCCGGCGAGGCCCCGGGCAGCCAGTCCAGACGGCCGTCGGCCCGCGCAATAAAACCGTCCAGGCTGGTGGCCACGAAGACATGAAAGGCACTCATGCCACCAGCCTACCCAGCGCCGTGTGGCGCCGCCTCCGTCAGATGGCCCAGGGGCCGCCAGCCGGTTCAAGGCGCACCCATCCGGGGCCCCACGCCCGCTGTCCCGCGCACCCGGCGCTTCATAGCGGTAACCACGAGACCTGAGGGTGAAGCCTTCGGGTCATGTGGGGCGAGCGGACTTGCAAAGCTGCGGAGCAGAGCGAGTGACCGCGACAGACATCGGTTGGCGTGGCGTTGAGGGTGTGCTTCCCTCCCCTGGGCGGAACGGAAGACCGCTGTCAGCCCCCTGGGCTTCAGGCGGGTTCCAGCACCGGCCGGGGCCCGCCGTACAGGTGCAGGCAGTTGCGCCCGGCCGCCTTGGCGGCGTACAGGGCCGCGTCGGCCCGGCCCAGCAGGTCGTCAAGGTGCCCGGCACTGAGCGGTTCGCTGGCCTCGTGGCAGACCAGCCCCGCGCTGACGGTCACGGCCCGGGCATCCGGGTGGGCCGCGTGGGCCGCGCGCGCCGCTTCCACCCGCGCCATGACCGGGTCCAGGGCCGCCTCGGCCGTCACCCACACGAATTCCTCGCCGCCCACCCGCACCAGCAGGTCGTGGGGCTGGGCGTGGTCGCGCAGCACCGCGGCAAAGCAGCGCAGCACCTCGTCGCCCACGCGGTGCCCGTAGCGGTCATTGACCTGCTTGAAATGGTCGAGGTCCAGCATGATCACCGCCACGCGGTGCCCGGGCGGCACCCGCGCGGCCAGCCGCCCGAATTCGGCGTGCAGGGCGCGGCGGTTGGCCAGCCCGGTCAGGGGATCGGTGCCCACCTGCTGCGTCAGTTCCTCGGCCTCGTCCTCGGCGGCGGCGCGGAAAAACCCGATGATCAGCCCCGTGACCACCACCGGCACCGCCAGCACCAGCGCCTCGATCCACCAGCGTTCGCCCGTGCCCACGATCAGGCTGCGGGCATACACCGTCAGGGCCAGCAGCGGCGGTGTGAGCACCGCCTGCACCCACAGCAGGCGCCGCCCCAGGAAACCGGCGGCAAACACCATGGGCCACAGGGCCACGTGTTCGCTGTAGGTGGTGCCAAAGTGCAGCGCCTCACCCAGCGCCGAGGTGAGCGCGCACAGGTTGCCCAGCACCATGAACAGCGTGTCAAAACGCTCGCTGCGCAGCGCGCCGGGGCGCCGGATGCTCAGGGCCGCCACACCCAGCCCGGTCGCGGCCGTCAGGGCAAACAGCGCCTGCCCCGCCGCCAGATTGGGCGGTGACGGGGCCGGCACCAGCAGGGCCAGCAGCGCCAGCACGCCGCCGCCGCCAAACATCAGCCGCAGCGCCCAGCCCTTGGCCTGCCCAATGCGCCCCAGCAGGGGGGGCGGCACTGGACTGGGCGGGTTCATGCGCGGGCCAGCGCTGCAGGCAAGGGCGCCCAGAGCAGCGCACCACACGCCCACACGGGAAACAGGGGGGCGGCAGGACGGCGGTGGGGCGCGGCGCAGCGGTCTCCAGTAAGAGAACCCAACGCGATCCGTTTCATAGGCCCCTTCATCCTACGGTCAGCTTCGCCCCTGTGCCCAGCCCCAGTCGGGGGCCAACACGGGGGGGAGTGCCCCTGGTCAGCCCTGCACCACTTCCAGCCGGTTGCCGAACGGGTCGTGCAGGAACACGCGCGGCACCCCCCCTTCCTGGTCCGGGCGGGTGGGGACACCGTGGGCGGCGCAGTGGGCGACGAACGCGGCCAAGTCGGCGCTGCGCAGCGCCGGGTGGCCCTTGAGGCGCGGCGCAAAGTCGGGCGCCACGCCAAGGTGCAGTTGCCGGCCGTCCGGCAGGGCAAACCACACCCCGCCCCGGACTTGCAGGACCGGAGGCTTGGGCACTTCGGTGAGGCCCAGGAACGCGCCGTAAAACGCACGCGCTGCCGGTTCGCCCCCCGCAGGCGCTTCCAGCAGCACATGATCCAGCCCGGTGATGAAGGTCATGCCCAGAGCGTAGGGGCACAGAGGATGACCATTTGTTACTCCTGCCGAAACAACATCCTAGCCTCTGCCCTTCTCGTTGCCGCGCTTGAAGTTGCCCGTCACGCGGGCCATGACCAGCTGCGCGCCGTGCTCATCCAGGGCAGCCACGCGCGCCAGAAAGCGCTCGGCGGCCTTCCCGGCCAGGGTGGTCACCGGGCGGCCATACCACGACACCACCACCCGGCCATCCTTCAGCGCCCGGAAGGCAAAGCGGCCATCGTCCAGTTGCCCCCGGGCGTCTTCGGGCATTCAGGCGTTCAGCGCCTCTAGGGGCGGGTCAAACTCGTCGCGGGCGCGTTCTACCAGGGTCAGGATGTCGTAGGTGGCGACCAGCGCGCCGTCCTGGTTGGTGATCTCCGCGCGCCACTCCACCACGCCGGTGGGGCGTGTTTCGCCGGGGCGCAGGTCCTTGCGGATCTTGCGCTTGCAGGTGAGGCGGGTGCGGATGGTGTCGCCAATACCCACCGGCTCAATGAAGCGCAGCCCTTCCAGGCCGTAATTCGCCAGCACCGGCCCCGGCGCGGGCCACACGAACTGTCCCGCCGCCGCCGACAGCACGAAGTACCCGTGCGCCACCCGCTTGCCGAAGATGCCTTCCCTGGCGCCAATTTCGTCCACATGGGCATAAAAGTGGTCGCCGGACACGTTGGCAAAGTTCACGATGTCCGCTTCGGTGACGGTGCGGCGGTGGGTGAGCAGGCTGTCGCCCACCTGGATCTCGTCAAAGGACTTGCGGAAAGGATGCACGCCGTCTTCCTGCACCTGCGCGCCGGGCACGTACTCGCGGGTAATGGCCGCCAGGGTGGTGGGGTCGGCCTGCACCGCCACGCGGTTCATGTGGTGGCGCACCGCCGAGAGCCCGCCCAGTTCCGAGCCACCGCCCGCGCGCCCGGGGCCGCCGTGGTTCAGCTGCGGCAGCGGCGAGCCGTGGCCGGTGTTTTCCTTGGCGTTCTCGCGGTTCAGGACCAGCAGGCGCCCGTGGGTGCTGGCCATGCCCAGGACCAGTTCGGTGGCCTCGGCGCGGTCATGGGTCACGATGCTGCCGGCCAGCGAGCCCCGGCCCAGCTGGGCAAGGTGAATGGCGTCCGCCAGCGAGTCGTAGGGCAGCAGGGTCGCCACCGGCCCGAAGGCTTCGAGTTCGTGGGGGCCCTTGGCGGTCAGCGGCGACTCGCACAGCAGCACGGTGGGGTCCAGGAACGCGCCCTTCTCGCGGTCGCCGCCCAGCAACTGGGCTTCGCCGCTGATGACGATGCGGGCCTCACTCTGCAATTTCGCCAGCGTTTCGCGCACCCGCTCGCGCTGCTCCACGCTGACCAGGGCGCCCATGCGCACGTCGTCGCGGGCGGGGTCGCCCATCGTGACCTTGCCGAGTTCCTTGCGCAGCCCCTCGGTGACGGCCTCCACCAGATGCGCGGGCACGATGGCGCGGCGAATGGCGGTGCACTTCTGGCCCGCCTTGCCGGTCATCTCGCGGGCAACCTCGCGCACGAACAGGGCAAATTCGGGGTCCTCGGGCTTCACGCTCAGGCCCAGCACCGAGGCGTTGAGGCTGTCGGCCTCGGTGTTAAAGGGCACGTTGCGCGCCACGATGTTGGGGTGAATGCGCAGCTTGGCCGCCGTGGCCGCCGAGCCGGTAAACGCCACCATGTCCTGCTCCTCCACATGGTCCAGCAGGTCGCCGGGGTCGCCGGTCACCAGTTGCAGCGCGCCTTCGGGCAGCAACCCAGAGGCCAGGATGTCGCGCACCACGCGCTCGGTCACATACGCCGTCTGCGGCGCAGGCTTGACCAGGCTGGGCATACCGCCAATGATCGCCGGGGCCAGCTTTTCCAGCATGCCCCACACCGGGAAGTTAAAGGCGTTGATCTGCACCGCCACGCCCTCGCGCGGCACCAGCAGGTGGCGGCCCACAAAGGTGCCCTCACGGCCCAGGCGGTCCACCTTGCCGTCGGGCCAGAAGCGCTCGTCGGGCAGTTCGCGCCGGGCCATAGATGCGTAGGAAAACAGCGTGCCAATCCCGCCTTCAATGTCCACCCACGAATCGCGGCGGGTGGCGCCGGTCAGGGCGCTCAGCTGGTAATAGGCTTCCTTGCGCTCCAGCAGGTAGGTGCCCAGGGCCTTCAGGGCGCGCGCCCGTTCGTGGAAGGTCATGCGCCGCAGCGCCGCGCCTTTTGCACGCCCGTAGGCCAGCGCCTGGGCGAAATCAATGCCTTCCGAGGAGATGACCGCGACAGGGCGGCCATACACGGCGTCAAGAAGGGTCTGCCCGTCGTTGTTGCTGTGCCACGTCCCGTAAACGTAAGAGGCGGGGCGAAGAAGTTCGGGGAGGAAGGATTGGGTCATGAGGACTCCTGAAAACTGAACATCTTAGAATCTGAACTCGCGGATAAGCACCTAAACCGTAAAAGCCCTGACGATACCAGCACTTTTCCGGCTTCTCGTTACACAGCGTGTCAGCTCGTCACTGACTCTGCATCCTAGTCAAGGCAACTACGGCTGCTTGAATAAGTTCCGCGACTGTCGCGAGTTGTTGAGTCCGACCACTGAAAATTGGCGACTCCCACTGACCATTACGGACACCGAGAACCACGAACTCTCCTTCAGGCCAGTGCCCATAGAAACCAACGTCAATGATGCGGCATCCCTCCGGATAGACCACTTGAAGGAGATCCTCTCTGAGCACATCCTGCTGCTCGCCCACTGAGAGGGTGAGGTCTAGGTCGCGTTCTATATGCGTCACGCGCCCACCATTGAAATCAAGCTCATCAAGACGTCGCATCAGTTCAAGCTCACACGCTCTTGAATCCTTCGAACGGTTCTTTGCAGCTGTCGCAGACGTACATGCGCTTACACAGGGTCGGGCCGAAACTGGCGGTCATGCGCACGTTCAGGCTGCTGCACCGGGGACAGCGCGTGGGCTCGGCGTCCAGTTGAATCAGTTGCTCTTCCCCGGCTGGGGCGGGCGGCGCAATGCCGTACTGGCGCAGGCGTTCGCGGGCGTCCTCGTTAATCCAGTCGGTGGTCCAGGGCGGCGTGAGGGTGCTGCGCACCTCCACGTCCTGCACACCCAGGGCCCGCACTGCCTGTTCAATGCTCTCCCGAATCACATGCAGCGCCGGGCACCCGCTGAAGGTGGGCGTAAAGGTCACCTGCACCCGCCCGCCGCCGTCCACCGTCACGTCCCGCACCATGCCCATGTCGGTGATGCTGACCACAGGAATTTCGGGGTCTGGAACGGCCGCGAGGGCCTTCCAGACCGCCGATGGTTGAAGGTTGATGGTTGATGGTTCGGGGCCTTGCTCCATCAACGTTCGACCATCATCCATCACCATCTCTACCAGACCTCCGCGTTCGGGTGTTCGCGGGCCACGCGCTGCATCTCGGCCAGCAGGGGCGCGAGGTGCTCGGTGTGGACGGTGCGGGGGGCCGACTCGGCGCCGGCCTGAGGCAGGGTCAGGCCGCATTTGCCGGTCAGATGCCGGGTCACGAGGTCGTGCCAGCGGGCGTGAACGGCGCCCAGGTCAGGCAGGAGTCCTGCCTCCACCAGTTCGGCCTCGCCCTCGACGAGCTGAAACAACTGGGCCGCGTGGGGCCACAGCTCGTTCAGGGCCGTCTGGGTGCGGCGGCGGCTTTCCTCGGTGCCCAGGGCGAGGCGCTCGGCCCACAGCGCCGTGTGCTGCACATGGAATTTCTCCTCGCGCACGGCCTTGGCGGCCACCGCGGCCAGGGGCGCGTAGCTGCTGCGGGTGGCGGCTTCCAGCCACAGGGCTTCAAAGGTGTCGTACAGAAACTGGCGCAGCATCGTGAAGGCCCAGTCGCCGCGCGGCAGCTCCACGAAACGGGTGTTCGTGTACTCGTCGGCGCCCCGGAAGAAGGCCAGGCGGTCGGGGTCGCTGCCGTCAAGGTCGGTGCGCAGGCCCAGATACAGGGTTGCGTGGCCCAGTTCGTCCTGGGCGATGTTCGCCAGGGCAATGTCCTCTTCCAGAATGGGCGCGTGCCCGGTCCATTCGCCGCCCCGGTGGGCCAGGATAATCTCGTCGTCGGCCAGGGCGGTCAATCTGCGAATCAGGGCCTGGGTCTGGGCGGTGCTCAGGGCTTCGGTGGCGGCGGTCATGCGCCCTCCTCGGTGGGGGCGCGGCCCGGCATCAGGCCCGCGCGCTTCAGTTCCCCGATGTGGCGGCCAATCACGCCGTAATACTGCTGCTGCTTGTAGGTTTTTTCTTTGGCGGGGGCAAACCAGCTTTCGACCGTACCGGGGTCCTCGTCGGTGCGCACGGCGGCACGGTCCGGGAACACCAGCCACGCCAGGGCGTCCGGGTGGGCGGCCTGGGCCTGTCGCAGTGCGTCGCCAGGACCAGCGGCCTGCACAGTGCCCACCAGGTCCACAAAGGTCATGGAGCGTTTGTGGGTGCGCTTCACGCCCAGGTGGTAGGTGCCGGCCTCGCCCGCCGTGTCCAGCACCGCCGGGCGGGTCGTCAGTTCTTCGGGGGTGGCGGTCAGCAGGTCGCTCTCGCGCACGCACCACAGGCTCACGGCGGCGGGGCGGCGCACAAAGACGTTGCGGGCGGTCAGCAGGGCGTGCTGGGGGTCACCGGCATGGACGCTGCCCACGGCCTGGTGGGGCCGCCCGGGGGCGTCCTGCTTGAACACTTCCCAGCGGGGCCACTGGGTGTCGGGGTGGGAATCCATCTGAGTCATCGTGTCTCCGGCAGCAGGTGAGTGGTCCGTGGCGAATGGGTAGTGGAAAAGATGCAGGTCCACTTCCCACTGACCACTTCCCACTCACCTTCAGAAGGTCAGTCCGCTGCGTCCGCCCGCTGCCGGTCCGTGTACGCCTGCAGCGCCTCGCGCACCCAGGCGCCGTCGTCGTGGGCGGCCTGGCGGGTGCCCAGGCGCTCCCTGTTCAGGCCCTGCTCACCCTTAATGACGGCCCAGAACTCGGTCCAGTCAATTGGGCCGTGGCGCCAGTTGCCCTGCTCGTCCTGGTGCAGGTCGGGGTCGGGGATGGTCAGGCCGGCTTCCAGCAGTTCGGGCACGTGCTCATTAATGAACTCCTGGCGCACCTCGTCATTGGTCTTCAGCTTGATGCCCCACTTCGCCAGGGCGCCCGTGTTGGGGCTGTCGGCGTCGTGCGGCCCCAGCATCATCATGGCGGGCCACCACCAGCGGTTCAGGGCGTCCTGGGCCATCTGCTTTTGCTCGGGGGTGCCCTGGGCGTAGGCCACGATCATTTCCTTGCCCTGCTTGTGGTGGAAGGTTTCCTCGCTGCAAATGCGCACCATTGCGCGGCTGTAGGGGCCGTAAGAACAGCCCGCCAGCATGGTCTGGTTCTTAATGGCGGCGCCGTCCACCAGCCAGCCGATCATGCCCACGTCCGCCCAGGTGTGGGTGGGGTAGTTGAAGATGCTGGAGTACTTGGCCTTGCCGCTCAGCAGGGCCTGGAGCATCTCCTCGCGGGTGGCGCCCAGCGTTTCGGCGGCGTGGTAGAGGTACTGGCCGTGCCCGGCCTCGTCCTGCACCTTCGCCATCAGGATCGTCTTGCGCTTCAGGGTGGGCGCGCGGGTGATCCACTCGCCTTCAGGCAGCATGCCCACCACTTCGCTGTGGGCGTGCTGGGAAATCATGCGGATCAGCTGGCGGCGGTATTCGGCGGGCATCCAGTCGCCGCTTTCTATTTTTTCGCCACGCGCAATGCGGGCTTCGAATGCGGCGTGCTGTTCGGCGGTTTCGCCGTTGGGAAAGGTCTGGGGTTGGGTCATGGGGCCACCTCCATTGAGAGTTGTCCCCCAGTGTACCTAACGCTCGTTAGGCTGGGTGTGGCGCAGGTCGCACAGCAGGCAGCCAGGCGAACGAAAGACCCCGTCAGGTCAGGCCGTGGCCCGCTGAGGCGGACAGATGGGCATGGCCCTGGGCCGCGCGGGCGTGTCCCAGCGGGCCGTGCCCGGCGCCCAGCCCTGGCGCGTGCCGCAGGGCCGCTTGCAGGTAGGCGTGGGCCAGCCGAACCGCGTCTGGCAAGGGCTGGCCCCGCGCCAGCTGCGCCGTGATCGCCGCCGAGAGGGTGCAGCCGGTGCCGTGGGTGTGGCGGGTGGGCTGCCGGGGCGCGGTCAGGGTGAAGCGGTGTTCACCGGCCCGCAGGTCATCCACCACCATTTCGCCCGGAACATGCCCGCCCTTGAGCAGCAGCGGCAGGTCAGGGGGGGCGCCCGCCGCCTGCAAGGCCGTCCACTCTGGGGCGTTGGGCGTGACCAGGGTGGCCAGCGGCAGGAGGTCGTGCAGCAGGGCGTCCAGCGCGTCGGGGGCCAGCAGGGGGTCGCCGCTCTTGGCCAGCATCACCGGGTCCACCACCAGCGGCAGGGCCCGGGGCCCCAGCGCGCCCGCCACCGCCTGAATGATGGCCGCGTTGCCCAGCGCCCCCGTTTTCACCGCCGCCACCGGAAAGTCCGCCAGCACTGCCTCCAGCTGCGCCGAGACCTGTTCGGGCGGCAGCGGCCACGCGCCCTGCACGCCGCAGGTGTTCTGCACCGTGATCAGGGTGACGACACTGGTGCCGTATACGCCATGCGCCTCAAAGGTCTTCAGGTCGGCCTGAATCCCGGCCCCACCCCCAGAATCCGAGCCCGCAATGCTCAGGGCCACCGGCACCGTCATGCGGGCACCCCCGCCTGCACCAGCGCCAGCACCCGCGCCGCCGTGGCCGGGGCCAGCAGCGCGCCGTGCCGCCCGTGGCCGGCAGCGACCAGCACGCGGGGCAGGCCAGGGTGCGGCGCCACCAGCGGCATTCCATCTGGGGTAAAGGGGCGCAGGCCCACCAGCCGCGTCTGCACCGGGGCGGTGACGCCTGGCACCAGTTGCCCGGCCACCCCCATCAGCCAGCGGCTGGCATGCGCGTCAGGCGTGGTGGCCCACGAGGCGCGGGCGGTGGCGCCCACGTACACGCCGTCGGGGCGCGAGAGGGCGTAGCGGGAAAAGCCCCGGGTGGGCGGGCCGTACACCGCGCCCACCTCGGCGGGGCTGTCCAGCAGCAGGGCCTGCCCCTGCACGGGCCGCACCGCCACCCCAAAGGCCGCGCTCCACACCCCTGCCGCCAGAACCACCGTCTGGGCTGTCCAGCCCCCTGCATCTGCCACCACCGTCACCCCACGCGGCCCCGGGTGTAGGGCCAGCACCTGGGCCCGCCGCACCTCTACCCCGGCCCGCGCGGCGCGCACCACCGACGGCGGGTGCAGGCGGGCCTCGCCAGGGGTGACGGCCTCTCCCCCACCGGGTTGCCGGCGGCGCACCCCTTCCCGGTAAAAGACCGGCTGCCCGCTGGCCCTTTCCAGGGCGGCCACCAGCGCGGGCCAGCGCCGCAGACTGTCCAGCGCCTCGGCGTGCGGGGCGGTGCCGCGCAGCCCCTCGCCGTCCGGGGTCAGCAGGCCCGCCGCCGCGCGCCACGCGGCCCCCCGCCGCCCCGCGTCCAGCACCAGCACGTCTGCCCCCGCCTGCCGCAACGTGAAGGCCACCAGCGCGCCGATCAGGCCGCCGCCCACCACGATGACTTCGCGGGCGGTCATGGGCGGGACGCGCTGGGGTCGAGAAGTTCAGAAGTCGAGGCGTCGAGAAAAAGCCCTTCTCGACCTCTAGACGCCTCGACCTCTCGACTGGTGCCCCACCACCGGCCCCGCCCTTGACCCCAGCCCCCCTTAGACCCTTTGACTCTTCGACCCTTAGACCCCCTCACACCGGCACCTCCGGATCAGGCAACCGGGGCACGCCCGGCACCGGACTGCTGGGGCTGGCGTGCGTGCGCGCCGCCATGCGCCCGGCCAGGAACGCCGCGCGCCCGGCCTGCACGCCCAGGGCAAAGGCGTGGGCCATGCCCACCGGGTCGCGGGCTTCGGCAATGGCGGTGTTCACCAGCACGGCGTCCGCACCCAGTTCCAGGGCCTGGGCGGCGTCGCTGGGCACCCCCAGGCCCGCGTCCACGATGATCGGCACCCCCGCGCCGTCCAGCACGGTGGTCAGCAGGTCCGGGGTGCGCAGGCCGCGCCCGCTGCCAATAGGGCTGGCCAGGGGCATCACAGCGGCGCAGCCGGCCCGTTCCAGTGCGCGGGCCAGCACCGCATCGGGCTGCACATAGGGCAGGACGGTGAAGCCGTCGGCGGCCAGTTCTTCGGCGGCGGCCAGGGTGCCCACCGGGTCGGGCAGCAGGTAACGGGCATCCGGAATGACTTCCAGCTTGATCCAGGTCGTGCCGGTGGCGGCGCGGGCCAGCCGGGCCACCCGCACGGCCTCGGCGGCGGTGCGGCAGCCAGCGGTGTTGGGCAGCAGGTGCAGGCGGTCCCAGTCCAGCGCGTCCAGCAGGCCGTCGTGGCCGGGGGCCTTCAGGTCCACGCGGCGAATCGCCACGGTGATGATCTGCGCGCCGCTGGCGGCCAGGGCCTCGCGCATCAGGCCAAAGTCGCGGAATTTGCCGGTGCCGGCCAGCAAGCGCGAAGTGAAGGGACGCCCGCCCAGGTGAAACGGATCAGCCTGCACCCTCAGCCACCCCCCAGAATCCGCACGATTTCGATGACATCGCCGTCCTTCAGTGCACGGTCCGGCACGCGGGCGCCGGGATAGAAGTCGTCATTCACCGCCACCGCCACGCGCGCCGGGTCCACGTTCAGGTCGCGCAGCAGCGCCCACAGGGTCAGGCCGGGGGTGGAGGGGTGGGGCTCGCCGTTCACGATCATGTGCCCACCCCCGGGCGCAGCGCGGCGCACAGTTCAGCCGCCGCCTGCGCGGGGTCGCGGGCGTCCAGCACCGCGCGCACCACCGCCACGCGGCGGGCGCCCGCCGACAGCACCTCGTGCATGTTGCCCGCGTCCAGGCCGCCAATGGCGTACCAGGGCACGTGGGGGCGCAGCGCCGCCACCTGCCGGATGTAGGCCAGCCCGGCGGGCGCGCGGCCCGGCTTGGTGGGGGTGGCGTACACGGGGCCAGCGGCAATGTACGCGGGCTGTTCGGCCAGCGCGGCGATGGCCTGCGCGGGCGCGTGCGTGCTGAGGCCCACCAGCAGCCCCGGCGCCAGCCCGTGCGCCCAGGCGGGCGGCAGGTCGCCCTGGCCCAGGTGCACCCCATCGGCGCCGCAGGCCACCGCCACGTCCACACGGTCATTGATAAAGAACGGCACCCCGCGCGCCTGCGCCAGGTCCGCCACCCGGCCCCCCAGGGCGATGTAAGGCCGCGCCTCCCAGTCTTTGCAGCGCAGTTGCAGGGTGTCCACGCCGCCGTCCAGGGCCGCCGCAATTCGCGCCAGGAACTCGCCCTCTGGCTGGCCGGGGCGCGGCGTGGCCACCAGGTACAGGTGCCCCAGGGGGCAGGGCGAGAGGTCCAGGGGGCCAGAGGTCGGAGCAACAGGGTGGGCTTTGGGCGCCTGTTCGGTGCCGGTCGAGAAGTCCAGGGGTCGAGAGGTCGAGACCCCCCCGGCGCGCTGGGGGGCTACCTCTTGAAAAAGACCGGCCTGACCCTCATCCGGGCCCCCTCGACGGCTTGACGCCTCGACTTCTCGACCCTCACTCATGGCCTGCCCCCAGATAAATCTCGCCGCCCAGCGCGCGGAACTCCTGCGCTTTGGCCTCCAGCCCGGCCAGCACCTCGGGGGCGCGCAGGTCGTGGCTGAGCTTCATGGAGCAGAACTGCGGGCCGCACATGGAGCAGAAGTGCGCGGTCTTGGCGGCCTCGGCGGGCAGGGTCTCGTCGTGCAGGGCGCGGGCGTGCTGGGGGTCCAGGGACAGGTTGAACTGGTCGGCCCAGCGGAACTCAAAGCGGGCCTTGCTCAGGGCGTTGTCGCGGGCCTGGGCGCCGGGGTGCCCCTTGGCGAGGTCGGCGGCGTGGGCGGCAATCCGGTAGGCAATCACGCCGTCGCGCACGTCCTGGCGGTCTGGCAGGCCCAGGTGTTCCTTGGGGGTCACGTAACACAGCATCGCCGTGCCGTACCACGCGATCTGCGCGGCGCCAATGGCCGACGTGATGTGGTCGTAGCCGGGCGCGATATCCGTGGTGAGCGGCCCCAGGGTGTAGAAGGGCGCTTCCCCGCACACCTCCAGCTGGCGGGTCATGTTCTCGCGGATCAGCTGCATGGGCACGTGGCCGGGGCCTTCAATCATGGTCTGAACCCCGTGCTTCCAGGCCACGCGGGTCAGCTCGCCCAGCGTGTCCAGTTCGGCAAACTGCGCGGCGTCGTTGGCATCTTCAATAGACCCGGGGCGCAGACCGTCGCCCAGGCTGAAGGTGACGTCGTAGGCGGCCAGGATCTCGCACACTTCGGCAAAGTGCGTGTACAGAAAGTTCTCCTGATGGTGCGCGAGGCACCACTTGCCCAGGATGCTGCCCCCGCGCGAGACGATGCCGGTGCGGCGCCGCGCGGTCAGCGGCAGGTGGGCCAGGCGCACGCCCGCATGCACCGTCATGTAATCCACGCCCTGCTCGGCCTGTTCAATCAGGGTGTCGCGGTACACCGCCCAGGTCAGGTCCTCGGCCACGCCGCCCACCTTTTCCAGCGCCTGATAGATGGGCACAGTGCCCACCGGCACGGCGCTGCCGCGAATGATCCACTCGCGCGTGGGGTGAATGTGGCGGCCCGTGGACAGGTCCATCACGGTATCGGCCCCCCAGCGCGTGGCCCAGATCATCTTGCCCACCTCCTCCGGAATGGAACTGGTGACGATGCTGGTGCCCAGGTTGGCATTCACCTTCACGCGGAAGTGGCGGCCAATGACCGTGGGTTCCAGTTCCGGGTGGTTGATGTTGGCGGGAATCACCGCGCGGCCCCGCGCCACCTCGGCGCGCACGAACTCGGGGGTGATCTCGCGCGGGATGCTCGCGCCGAACGCCTGCCCGGGGTGCTGCGCGGTCAGGTCGAAGGCGTCTTCCTGGCGCAGCGACTCGCGCAGGGCCACAAATTCCATTTCCGGCGTGATCTCGCCCCGGCGCGCGGCCTGCAACTGGGTGATCTCGGCGCCGGGGCGGGCGCGGCGGGGCAGCGGCACCCGGGGAAAAGGCAGCGGGCCGCTGCGGTCCAGTTCAGGGGCCACGCGGTGAGGGTGCAGTTCAAGCCGGGCGTCACCGGCCAGCCAGGGGCGGGCGTGCCCCAGCCCGGCGCGCAGATCCACGGTTACGGCGGGGTCGGTGTAGGGGCCGCTGGTATCGGGGACCAGCAGCGGGGGGTTGGGCACGCGGCGGGTCAGCTCGCCTACACGCACCAGGGTGGGCGACTGGTGAATGCGCCGCGCAGGCACGCGCACGCCGGGGTGCCGGGTGCCGCGCAGGTATACCTTCTCGCTGCCGGGAAAGGGGGTGGTCAGGTCGGCGTCCAGGGTGGGCTGGGGCAGGTCAGGCAGGGTGGGCATGGGGCCTCCGAAAGGCAACAGAGCAGGGACGGCCGGGCGCGCGGGGCGCACAGCAAAGGCGGTGAGAACAGACACCGGAGATGAACCGCAGACCGCTTCAGCCGGCGGTATTTGTGGACTTTTTGTTTAGCGAATCAACACGACAACGCCCCCCTCACGCGCTTCGGAGGGGGGCAAAACCCACATGTGGCCTTGGCACCCGTCACGCTCCCTCCGCTGGCACAAACCAGATCAGGTTCCTAGGGTTAGGCTTGGCGCGCCCTCTCAGCCGCTCCACTTGAGCGGCACCCCTGGTGACTGCGGCGAGTGTACACCGCGCCCCGGAAAAATCAAGGCGGGCGCCTGGGCCGACGCAGGTGCTTTACTGAACCTGTGTTCACTGCGCCCCCACCCCGGAGCTGGCTTCTGCTCACCCTCGCCCTGCTGCCCCTGACGCTGCCCGCCGCCCGCGCCCAGGACGAGCCGCGCGCCCCGGTGAAAACCAGCACCCAGACCTGCGGCGCCTACACCCTGCGCCTGGCCGAAAACGGCTTCGACGACCCCGAAGACCGCGTGAGCCTCGTGCGGGGCGGCGCCACCTACGCTTCGGTCTCCGACACGGCCGTCAGCGTGGACTGGTGCCGCGACGTGACCGGCGACGGCGTGCCGGAGGTGCTGCTGGCCGGCTTTTCGGGCGGGGCGCACTGCTGCTTTACCCACACGCTGTATTCGCTGACCACGCCGCCGCGCAAGCTGCTGACCTACTTCAGCGCGCACAGCGACACGCTGACGCCCCGGCAACTGGACGGCAAGGGCCCGCTGGAACTGCTGGCCGCCGACTGGCGCTTTGCCTACGCCTACGGCCTGAGTTTTGCCGAGAGCATTCCGCTGCCGGTGGTGCTCTCGTACAGTGGCGGGCAGTATGTGGACAACAGCCGCGCTTTCCCCGGCGTGCTGCGCGGCCTGATGACCAAAACCGTGACCGACAAGACCGGCGGCGGCGAGGTGCTGGCCGATTACGCCACGTTGCTGGCCATTGGCAAACCCGGCGAGGCGCAGGCGTTCGTGCAGAAGCTGCCCGCCCGCTTCCGCACGTGGCTGGGCAACTATGGCCCGGATATCCGCCGCGCCATGAACGACTACGGCCTGAGCGACTGGCCGCTGCGCGCGGGCGTGCCCTTCAGCGCCCCGCGCCGGGGGCTGGGGGGCTCGTTCAGTGGCCCCGGCGTGCGCGAATACCTGGGGCTGGTGGGGGGCGGCGCCCAGGCCACGCTGCGGCTGTACCGCGCCCAGGGCGGCCAGATCGTGGCGGGCCCGCCGCTGATGACGGTCCCGGCGCGGCAGGTCGAGCCCGATTATCTGGACACCGCCTGGGTTCCCCTGGCGACCGTGCGCCGCGCGGGGGGCCGCGACGACGTGCTGGTGCGCGACGAACGCAGCGGCGGCATGCGCTACGTGGCCTACCGGGTTTCGCCCACGCGTCTGACCGAACTGACTGACGATCCCCTGGCGGTGACGGCCGGCCTGCTGGGCGACCTCAATACGCTGGCCAAGCATGTGGGGGCCAGCTATACCCAGACCACGCCGCCCCGCACCGCCGCCCAGAAAGCCGAGGTGCAGCGCCGTATTGACGTGGCAGCGGCCCGCGCCAAGCCCTGGCTGGCCACGCTGGACAGCCCAGAGTTGAAAAACCTGCCCCTGGAGCGGCTGGGCAACTTCACCTTCGACAGCCTGGACCTGACCGTGGACCGGGCGGATCAGGCGCAGGTGGCGCTCCCCGTGACGCTGAGCTTCGCCGATGACAAGACGAACAGCGAATACATTGACGGCGACCGTTACACCCTGACCGTGAACCTGCAGCGCGGCGCGCAGGGCTGGGCGGTGCAGTCCTGGACGCTGAGCCCGCGCAAGGGCGAACTGTACGAGGACTGAGCGCCACCCCACGCCCACCCCGGCCCCGATAAGCTGGCCTCCATGCGGCAGAACATCAGCAGTGGCAGTCCGTGGGAAACGCAGGTGGGGTATTCGCGGGCGGTGCGGGTGGGCAACATGGTGCAGGTGGCCGGCACCACCGCCACCGTGAACGGCGAGGTGGTGGGCATAGGCGACCCCGCCGAGCAGACCCGCGCGATTCTGGGCATTATTCGTCGGGCCCTGGAAGCGGCGGGCGCCCGGCTGGAAGACGTGACCCGCACCCGCATTTACGTTACAGATATCGCGCGCTGGGCCGAGGTGGGCGCGGCCCACGGCGAGGTGTTCGGCGACATTCGCCCCGCCACCACAATGGTGCAGGTGGCCGCCCTGATTGACCCCTTGCATCTGGTGGAAATCGAGGCCGAGGCGATCATTGCGACCTGAGGCGCGCCTGGCTGGCCTGCTGGCCCTGGACCGGCAGCTGCGCGCGGCCCTGGGGGCCGACCCACGTTTTTCGCACGTGGTCGCCTACGGCAGCGTGCCGCAGGGCCGCGCCGACGCCTGGAGCGACCTGGAGTACTGGGCCTTTCTCGCCCCTGGCGCAGCGGTGAGTGCCGAGGGCTGGCTGCGGGCACACTTACCTGTGCAGCACTTCGTGGTCAACGAGTTCGGCACGCCCACGGCCATCCTTCCGAGCCTGCGCCGCGTGGAACTGCATGTCGAGGCCGTCACCCGTCTGCCCGAGGTGGAAACCTGGACCCCGCAGCAGGTTCACCCCGCGCGCATGCTGGTCAGGGACACAGACGGGCAACTGGCCGGGCATCTGGCGGTGCTGGCCACGCGCCGCGCCGACCCGGCGGGTGAAGGGCCACTGCTTCTGGACCGCCTGCTGAACTGGCTGGCCTTTGGGCTGAATGTGCTGGCGCGCGGCGAGCGCGTGCGGGCCCACGAACTGCTGGGCTGGGTGCAGGGCGGCTTATTGCGGCTGGCCCGCCTGCACGAAGGCGCAACCGGACACTGGCCGAATGCCTCGCGCGCGGCCGAACAAGAGCTCAGCGCAGCCGCCCTGGGCCGCTACGCCAGCGTCACGGCAGACCTCGCCGGACTGGAACAGGCGTATACCCACGCCGTGGCCTGGACCCTGCAGCTGGCGGAGGACCTGGGTCTGCCCCTGTCGGTGGCGCTGGCCGCCGAGTTGCGGGCGTGGCCGGACCACATGGCGCCGTAGCCTGTGGGCATGACCCAACGCCCCTGTGTCCTCTGGCCCCGCCTGTTCCTCCACCGCACGGCCCTGACGAGGGGCGCTTGAGCCCCTGGCCCCCCGGC
Organism: Deinococcus multiflagellatus; assembly: GCF_020166415.1. NCBI lineage: Bacteria > Thermotogati > Deinococcota > Deinococci > Deinococcales > Deinococcaceae > Deinococcus > Deinococcus multiflagellatus. The sequence goes on along the minus strand of NZ_JAIQXV010000010.1, from coordinate 60,475 downwards.
GCCCCCCGGCTGGGCCTGGGGCTGGCCGCGCTGGGCCGCCCCGGGTACATCAACCTGGGCCACGGCGCGGACCTGCCCGGCAAGGGGGTGGACGACCTGCGCGTCCAGACCTGGGCGGTGCTGGACGCGGCCTGGGCGGCGGGCGTGCGGTACTTCGACGCCGCGCGCAGCTATGGCCGGGCCGAGGTCTTTCTGGGTGAGTGGCTGCAAGAGCGGGGACACACGGGCGCGGTGATTGGCAGCAAATGGGGCTACACCTACGTGGCCGACTGGCGCACCGAAGCCGAGGTGCATGAGGTCAAGACCCACGACCTCGCCACCCTGGCGCGGCAGTGGCCCGAAACCCGGGCGGCGCTGGGCCGCGCGCCAGACCTGTACCTGATTCATTCGGCCACGCTGGATTCGGGGGTGCTGGACAGCGCCGGGGTGCTCTCGAAGTTGGCAGAACTGGCCGGGCAGGGCGTGCGCGTGGGCCTCAGCACCAGCGGGCCGGGGCAGGCCCAGACCCTGCGCCGCGCCCTGGCCGTGCAGGTGGACGGCGCCTGTCCGTTTGGCGCCGTGCAGGCCACCTGGAATCTGCTGGAGCCCTCGGCGGGCCCCGCCCTGGCCGAAGCCCACGCGGCGGGCTGGACCGTGGTGGTCAAGGAAGCGGTGGCCAATGGCCGCCTGAGTGCCCGTGGCCTGACCGGGCAGGGCGATGTGCCCCCGGCGCTGCAGGACGCCGCCCACGCCCTGGGCGTGACCCCGGACGCCGTGGCCATTGGCGCCGCACTGGCCCAGCCCTGGGCCGACGTGGTGCTCAGCGGGGCGGGCACGCCGGAGCAACTGGCGCAGAATCTGGCGGCGCAGCGGGTGACCGTGAACGCTGCGCCGCTGCTGGCCGCTTTGACGCAGGAGCCCGCCGCCTACTGGGCGGCCCGGTCGGCCCTGCCCTGGACCTGAAAGGCCACTTCACGCGGGCGCCCGGCCGGCCTTCATGTCCACTTGCCCCAGCCGGGCCAGCTGGGGACGCGCTTAGACTGCCCGCATGCCCATGAATCTTCTGCTGGGGTTCATTCCCCTCAGCCTGCTGCTGAAGTACGTGACGCACGCCCCGCCGCTGTGGGTGTTTGCCACCGCCGTGCTGGCCATCGTGCCGCTGGCCGACTGGCTGCGCAAGGCCACCGAACATGTGGCCGCGCACGCTGGCCCCACCATTGGCGGGCTGCTGAACGTGACCTTCGGCAACATGGCCGAACTCATCATCGCCATTTTTATTCTGCTGGACGGCAACGTGCAGGTGGTCAAGGCGCAGATCACGGGGTCAATCATCGGCAACGCGCTGCTGGGGCTGGGGCTGGCGATTGTGGCGGCCGGGTTTGTCAGGGGCGGCACACGGCAGAAGTTCAACGCCGCCAACGCCGGGCAGCTCAGCGCCATGCTTTTTCTGACGGTCATTACCCTCACGCTGCCCGCCATCTTTGACTACACCGAGCAACTGCCCGGCTTTGCCACCGGGGCCGCCGCCCGCGCGGGCCTGGACGAACGCCTGAGCATTGGCGTGGCGGTGCTGCTGATCGTGGTGTATCTGCTGAACCTCGTCTACACGCTGGTGACGCACAAGGACGTGTTCGCCGTGAGTGAAGAGGCCGGGCACGGCCACGGCCCCGAGAAGCCCTGGCCGCTGGTGACGGCGCTGGGCGTGCTGCTGGGCGGCACCCTGCTGATCGCCCTGGAATCGGAAATGCTCTCCGGCGCCCTGGAAGCCACCGCCAGCCAGCTGGGCCTCAGTGAATTCTTCCTGGGGGTGATTGTGCTGGCGGTGGTGGGCAACTTTGCCGAGTACATCGCCGCCGTGTACTTTGCCCGCCGGGGCCAGATGGACCTCGCCGTGAATATCGGCCTGGGGGCCACCATTCAGGTGGCGCTGCTCACTGCGCCGCTGCTGGTGCTGATCGGCGCGGCCCTGGGCCACCCGATGGACCTCGTGTTCAGCTCGCCGCTGGAACTCATTGCGATTATCGCCGTCGCCCTGATCGTCACCAGCGTGACCAAGGACGGCGAAACCACATGGTTTGAAGGCGTGCTGCTGCTGGCGGTGTATCTGGCGCTGGCAATGGCCTTTTTCTTCGTGACCCCCCGCGCCGCCGAGACCGAGGGCGCCCTGCAGGTGCTGCGCGCCCTGGCCGGGTAAAGCAGCAGGCCCTCCTGTCAGCGCCCGGCGGCTCAGGTCCCGGGCGCTGCAGTTCGTAGAGACAGCCTGCGGGGCAGAGGGTCAGCCCTGGTGTCCGTGCCGGGCTGGCCCTCTGGCCCTCTGTTCACCCCAGCGCCCTAAAGGGACGCCCTTTCAGCCATCTGGGGCCCACCTTCAGGCCAGTGCCGCTGCCACCGCCTCTGCCAGCCCCTGCGCCGCGTGCAGGCCCAGCGTGTCGGCCTGCGGGCCCCCCAGCAGCAGCCATGTGTGTTCGTCCAGGACTTCAAAGGTGGGCAGGCCCTCCGGGCGCCCGCCGGGCAGGGCCAGCCACGCGCCCGGCACGTCCGCGAGGCTGCGGCCCAGGTGCAGGGCGTCTGTGGCCAGCACCGGCAGCGCGTCCATCAGCGCCACCAGATCTTCCAGGGTCTCGCGCCGCAGGCCGGTGGGCACCCCGGTCAGTTGCCCGCCTGCAGGCTGGTAGCCGTGCGGGTCGCGCCCGTGCAGCGGCGGAATCAGGGTGTAGGCGCCGTGCTGCGGGCGCAGGGTCAGCCCCCCCGCGCGCAGGACCGGGCTCTGCGCCGTGCTGGGCACCGCGAGGTGCGGGGTCTGGCGGTAGGCGCGGGCGTGGCGGGTGTGCACGCCCAGCGCGCATTCGGCCAGCCAGGGCCCCCCGGCACCGGCCGCCAGCACCACGGCGCGGGCCGGCACGGTCAGGGTCTCATGGGTCACGATCTGGTGGGTGTTCGTGACGGTCAGGCGCTCCAGGCACAGCCGCCCGCCGGGCTGGGGCGCCGCGCGGGTGTTCAGCAGCAGGTCCGCCCCCGCCCGGATGGCCGCCTGCGCGGCGTGCAGGGCCGCGTGGCCGGGGCGGTAGGTGGCGGCGTCCCGGTCCAGTTCGGCCCAGGGCAGCGCGGCCGGGTCCACCAGGGCCAGACTGTCCGGCCAGGGGGCCAGGGCCTCCAGGGTGGGCACGCGCCCGGGGGCGGCCCCGGCGTGCAGGGTCACCAGGGGCCGCGACTCCCAGCCCACGTCGCCCAGGGCCTGCAGGGCCGCGCGGGTCCAGTCGGCGGCCGGGTGCAGCGCGGGGTCCAGGCCCAGGCGGCTCCACACGCCGGGGGCCAGAATGGTCGCGCCTTCCTCGTTGGGCAGGCCGCCTTCTTCCACCAGCAGCACCCGCAGGGCCGGGGCCCGCTGGCGCAGGAACAGCGCGGCGGCGGCCCCCATGCGCCCGGCGCCCACCACGGCCACGTCGTAGGGCGAAGGCGCAAAGGGCTGGCCCACATGGGCCCACACGCGGCCGGGGGAAAGCGGGGGCGGCGCACTCATAGCGGCCATGATGCCGCGACCGCGTGCCCGGGGCCCGCATGGCCCAAGGGCGGCTCAAGGGGGGCGCGCACTTCTCACCGGGCTGTCAGATGGGCGCCAGTCTGGGCTGCGTATACTCGGCCTTGATCATGCCTGAAGGAACTGCTCTGCTTCCCGAGGTGCCGGGGAGCCGCCGCTGCCTGCGCCGCGTGTCTGTGGGCCCCGGCGCGCCTGTGGGGGCCTGGGCGCGGGCCGCGCTCACGGCCGCCCTGGCGCTGCTGGCCCCGGCGGCGGGCGCGCTGAACGTGCGGGTGCTGGTGGCGTCTGGACCGCAGCTGACGGTGCGCCTGCCCCTGACCGCCCCCGCCGCGCCGGGGCTGGGCGTGCCCGCGCCCCTGACGCCAGCGGGCCCCGCCTCCACCCAGACCTGGACCGTGGGGGTCTCGGGGACGCAGCTCACCCTGAATGGCCAGCCCACGGGCAACGCCGCGCTGTACCTGCCGCCCGCGCCCGGGGCCACCGTGGACATTGCGGGCCGCAGCTACCGGGGCGGCCTACACCTGCGCGCCGAGAACGGCAAGGTGCAGGGCATCAACGTGGTGGATGTTGAGGACTACCTGCGCGGCGTGGTGCCGGCCGAGATGCCCGCTTCGTGGCCCCCGGCGGCCCTGGCGGCGCAGGCGGTGGTGGCCCGCACCTACGTGGCTGCCCGCCTGAATCCGGCTGCCCCCTACGACACCTGCGCCACCGAAACCTGCCAGGTATACCCCGGCGTCAGCGCCGAAAAACCCCAGACTGACGCCGCCGTGAACGCCACCCGCGCCCAGGTGGTGGCCTACGGGGGCCGGGCGGCCAGCACCTATTTCAGCAGCGACTCCGGGGGCTTTACGGCCTCCAGCGCCGAGGTCTGGGGCAGCGCCCTGCCCTACCTGAACGCCAAGGCCGATCCCTTCTCGGCCGGGGGGCCGCGCGCCCGCTGGCGCCTGGAGGTGCCGCAAAGCAAGGTGCAGGCCCTGGCGGGCGAGTACGGGGTGCGCACGCCTCTGAAAAGTGTGACGGTCAGCCGCGTCAGCGAATCGGGAAGGCCGCTGGAACTCACCCTGATCGCCAGCGGGGGCACGGTGAAGCTGGCCGGCGCCCGCGCTGGGGGCTTTATCCGCGCGCTGGGGGCGCCGGGCACCCGGGTAACCCTGTCGGGCCTGAACCCCCTGGTGATCGAAGGCAGCGGGGCCGGGCACGGCGTGGGCCTCTCGCAGTACGGGGCGCTGGGGCTGGCCAGGGCGGGTTACACCCACCTGCATGTGCTGGGCTTTTACTACCCCGGCACCAGCCTGGGCACCCTGGCCGCTGGGGGTGAGGGCCAGCCGGTCCTGGCAGCGGGCCCAGTGCTGCCAGGGCTTGGGCTGCCCGGCCTGGACCTCCAGGCCCAGGCCCGGTTGACCGCCGCGCCGGGCGGGGCCGCCCAGTGACGCGGGCGCTGACCCGTCTTCACCCTCGCTCCCGCCGCCCGCTGCTGGGCGCCCTGCTGGCCCTGGGGCTGCTGGGCGGCGCGCAGGCCCGCACCGTCAAGATCATCAGCGCCGATACCCTGGAACTGCGGCAGGTGGACGGCCAGGAACTGGTGATCATTGCCGGCGAGAGCGTGGAACTGCGCGTGGACGACGATGTGGTGCGCGCCAAGCGGGTGGAATTCAACCGCACCCGGCGCACCCTGACCCTGGTGGGCGCGGCCAGCTACCGCAGCGCCAAGGATGCCCAGGACCTGCGCGGCGAGAACCTGGTCGTGGAACTGGGCCAGGAGCAGATCAGCGGCGAGGACGTGCTGATCAGCGACGCGGCGCTGGAGATTCGCGGCGCCGAGGTGGAACGCATTCCGGGGCAACTGCGGGCCACGGGCGGGTATTTCACCACCTGCGCGCGCTGCGGGCGCACCCCGAACGACTACGCCTTCCGCGCCGAGCGCCTGATCGTGTACCCGGGTGACCGCCTCGTGGCCTACCGCGCGCAGGTGCTCCTGGCCGACGTGCCGGTGTTCTTCCTGCCAGTGCTGGTGCTGCCCCTGAACGACAAGGACCGCCAGCCCCGCCTGGAAATCGGCCGCGACGCCGTGGACGGCTACACCGTGCAGGCCGACCTGCCTTTCTCGATTGGCTCCAGCACGCTGGGCACCACCCTGCTGCGCTACTACCAGAACCGCAGCCCCAGCGTGGGGCTGGGCGTCGATCTGCGTTCCTACGCGCCGCTGCCCTACGTGGACCGGGTGAACCTGTACGCGCTGGCCAACCCCAGACCCGTGGGCCAGAGCGGCTACGACGTGGACCTGAATTTCGGCGTGCGTGGGCGGATTCCCCTGGCCACCGCCACCCGCGACCTGGACTACTCGCTGGACGTGACCCGCCGCGACATCGGCCGCGCGGCCACCGACCCCGAGCGCGGCGTGACCCGCGTGAATTTCAGCGCCAGGGCGGAGTATCCCCTCTTCAGCGCCGAATTCAACTACGTCAACCGCTTTGGGCCGCCGCCCACCACCGCGCTGAGCAACGAGGACACGCTGTACCTGCCCGAAGTGGTCGTGGACCCGAAGCCCTACACGAATGGCGGCCTCAGCGCCGACTTCCGCGTGAAAGCCGGGCGGTACACCGGGCGCGTCAATCCGCTGGCCCGCAGCGTGGCCGGCCAGGGCCCGAACATCACCACCAGCCGCCTGGAAGAGCAGCACACCATCTCGTACACCGCCAAACCCTGGCGGGACGCCGACCTGACGCTGAACAACTCGTTTACCGGGCGCTATTACGGCACCGGGGCCCGCACGGTGGACCTGCGGCTCAGCGGCCAGCTGACCCAGCGCTTCAACACCACGAATTCGTTCACGGTCAGCGCCGCCTACAACCGCATAGAGGGCACCAGCCCCTTTGCGTTTGACGCCCTGAGCGGCCGCCTGCTGGAAGCGCCAATCAGCGTGAGCGTCAACACCGTGCCCGTGCGCGACGTGACCTTCAGCGTGAGCAGCAGCCGCAACCTGTTCGCGCGCCCGGCGCAGCAGCCCACCACCTTCACCCTGAATGTGAACCGGAGGCCCCTGACCCTGGGCTCCTCGGCCACGGTGGACCTGCTGGACAAAGAACTGGATGCGTTCAGCTTCAATGCCACGCTGGCCGACGCGGATGCCGGCAAGGTCACCGTGACCCCCGCCCAGCCGGCCACAGGCACCACTCCGGCCCGTCCGGCCACCGCCACCCGCACCAGTCGCTGGCCCGCACCAAAACTGAGCCTGACCGCCAGCGGCAGTTACACCAAAGAACAGGGCCCCGGCCCGCTGACCGTGACCGCCACGGTCAATGGGGACGAGCGCAGCGACTTCTTCTCGGCGTCGGTCACGCACGCCATGCGCACGCCGGAGATCACGGCCGTGGGTGTGCGCTACAACCTCAGCGGCACGCGCGACACGGTGCTGAACAGCCTGCGCCTGTCGGGCAGCGAGACCCTGAATCCGCCCACCGGGCAGCTGGTCGGTGACGCCACACTAACTTGGCGCGGGCGCTACGAGTTCAAGACGACGCACAACCTCCGCCTCGTGCGTGTTCCTGGCGCCACCGACAGCGGCACCCTCTTCTTCAGCGTCGGTACGGTGGGCGGCGCCGCCACCAACTGGAACCTGTCCTACGGCGGCCCCTACGATCTGGGGCGCGGGGGCTTTACCCGCCCGGCCCTGACGGGCAGCTTCAACACCACGCGCCCGGGACAGAGCCTCTCGCTGACCGCTGCCGTGAACACCCCCGGCCTGGACCAGCCGCGCCTGGAACTGGCGCGCGCAGACGTGAGCGCGGCCTGGAACGCCGAACGGTTCTCGGCCTCGGGCCGCGCGATCTACACCCGCACCCGCGAGGGCACCTTCCCGGACGATAAGGCCCGTGACCGACTGTCGCTGGAACCGCTGCGCTTCAGCCTGGGCCTGGGGCGCGCGGGGCAGCCGCCCGGCGCCTACGTGACCCTGGGCCTGCGCCAGAGCTTCGAGTGGCTGGACGGCGTGCGGCAGAACCCGCAGCCGCTCTCACCCGTGCTGGGCCTGACCATTGACCGCTGCTGCTGGGCGCTGCAGGCCGAAGCCGACCTGGGCCTGCGCCGCTTCCGGGTGGCGGTGGGCCTGCCGGGCCAGACCTACTACCCCCTGTTTGACCTGGAGCGCGACCGCGTGAACGTGCCGCTGCTGCCCACCCTGCCCTGACCCCCCGGAGGTCCTCCATGCGCCGCCTGCCCCTTCTGCTCACCCTGGGCCTGCTGACTGCCGGCACCCTCACCGCCTGCACCGGCACCGAGGAAACCCCGCCCCCCCTGCGCCTGGTGGTGCTGGACGGCGCGACCACCCTGCGTACCCTGACCCTGCGCGGTGGCGGCGCCAATACGGCGCCCACAGTGACCCCGGGTCCCACCGCGGGCGTGACCGGCGGCGTCAGCGTGCACCCCACCACCGACGCGCGGCTGTTCCTGCTGGTGCGCACCGAGGCCGTGGAAAGCCGGGGACCTGACCTCGCCGTGACCACCACCTTCCCGGCGCCCGGCTTGACGCCAGTGTGCTTCACGCGCGCCGCGCAGAACCCGGGCCTGGACCGCCTGCTGGTGCTCAGCGACTGCAATGGCTCGCAGGGGCTGGCGCTGTACCAGGGCGCGCGCCTGGTGTGGCAGACCACGCTGCCGCCCTTCCTGGCGCCCACCCCCGGCCCCGGCACCCCCCCGGTGCGCCTGGCGGTGCAGGGCGAGGTGGGCGTGGTGGCCCGGCCTCGCCTGGGCGGCGGCAGCGAGGTGCTGCGCGTGGCCGTGCCGCTGGGGGGCGCCGCGCCCCAGGTCAGCGATCCGCAGCCCACGGCGGCCATCTACGATCTGGCGCCCTACGGCACGGAGGTCCTGGCCGCCACCGACACAGGCGTGCAGCGCCTGAACGCCGCTGGCCTGCCCGACCCCGCCACCACCATTAGCGCCCTGGGCACAGCGCGCTACGACCGGCTGTGGACCGGCGCCCCCGGCGGGCGCCTGCTGGCGGCGTGGCGCAGCGATGTGGGCACGGGCCTGGGCCCCCAGCCCCTGCGGGTGTGGAACGGCGCCTCCACTGCCGCGAACAGCGCGGCGACCGTGACCACCTTCACCGACCTGCGCGACCTGACCTTCACCCCCGACGGCTACCTGTACGCCCTGAGCGCCACGACCCTCACCCGCGCCGATACCCTGCTGGGCCTGCAAAGCGGCACCTGGAACGCCGCGCCGCTGCCGGCCACCTTCACGGGCGCCCGCAGCGTGACGTGGGTGGTGCCGCCGGAAGCACCGTAGATGGGGCAGATGGTTGATGGTCAATGGCAGATGGCCTGGGTGGGCTCTGCCGTGCGCTGAAGGCGTTTATCAAAATTGAGACCCCAGCGCCCCTCTCCACCTGGAGGGGTGCTCTTCTTTGCCAGTGCGTTGGCTGGTCCCGGCCTTGGGCACGATTCAAGCCCAGTCTGCACCCCCCATCCTTGGCCATCTGCCCCTTATCCCAGCAGCCCCAGCACCAGCTGTGTCACCCCGCCGCGTGGGCCCAGCAGGGGCGCGCCGCCGCGCACCAGCACGGCGGCCACCGCGCCGCTCTGGGCGTTAAACCCCAGGGCGGTGCGGGTGGCGCGGGCCGCGCCGTCGTGCCAGCGCAGGGGGCCCCGGGCAAACCAGCCGGGCGCCACGCCGCTGAGCGCCGGGGGCAGGCCGGGGGGGCGAACCGTCTCTGACCACGCGCTGGCCGAGCGGCCGGCCCACTGCGCCTCGGCAAAGGTCAGCAGGTCCTCGGCCGCGCCGAACAGCCCGCCCGCTCCGGCCAGCGGGCCAAACCCGGTGGGCGGCGCGGTGACCTGATCCGGGCGCTGCAGGCCCACCCCCAGCCCCAGCGGGCCGGTGACCCAGCGCGCCAGTGCGCGGCCATACCCGGCAGCGCTAAAGGCCTCGCCCGCCGCGTGGGCCGCCGCCAGGGCCAGCAGGCCCACCCCCAGGTTGGAATACACAAAGCGGCCCCCGGGCCGGGCCCAGCGGCGGGCACTGGCGACCACGGCGGCCGGGTCCATGCCGCCGTAAGGGTCGTGAAAGCGGGTGAAGGTGGTCACCGCCACGCGCGCCGGGTGCATGGGCAGCCCCGCCGTGTGGGTGGCCAGGGCGCGCGGGGTGATAAAGGGCGGGAGCCCCCGCAGCGGGCCGCCCAGCCCGGCCAGCGGCCGGTCCCAGTCCAGGTGCCCGGCCGCCTGGAGCGCCGAGACCAGCGCCGCCGTGAAGGGTTTGCTCACGCTGGCGAGTTCAAAGCCCTGCCCGGGGCGCACGGCCCCAAAGGCGTGGACTGCCCGCGCCGGCCCCCGCGCCACCGCCACCACGCCCCCGCGCGCCGTGACCTGCCGCATCAGGGGCCGCAGCCCGGTCAGATCGTGGCCCAGCACCTCGCTGGAGGCCCGCAGGGCGGCGCGCGCCGGGTCTCGGAACATGGCCGCAGCCTATCCCGGCACGCCGCCGGCTTGACACGGGTCCGTTCTGCCTTTAGTCTGCTGGCGCTGGTCCGGTAGTGTAGCGGTTAGCATATCTGCCTGTCACGCAGAAGGTCGCGGGTTCAAATCCCGTCCGGACCGCCAGAAGAAGAAAGAGGTGCCTCCAGGGGCGCCTCTTTTTCGTGTCGCAGGCTGGGCACGCGCTCCCCCAATGTCCCCCGGCGAATGGGGGCCCACATGACTTCCTGCCGGCGCGCTTTGCCGTATCATGCGCCCCGGTTTCGCACGGCGTCCGTGAGCTGCGCTCCGAACCCCGCGCACGGCGAGCCTATCCCCACTTTCGGAGGAGGACGCCCCTCATGACGACCCCCAACAGTTTTTCCACCACCGACGCCGCCGAACTCTACCAGGTGCCCAACTGGTCGGGCGGCTGGTTCCGCGTCTCTGATAAGGGCGTTCTGGACGTGACCCCCAGCCCCGGCCTGCACGCCCCGCTGCGCGCCATCGTGGATGAAATCGTGGACCGGGGCGAGAGCCTCCCCGTGATTCTGCGCTTTCCTCAGGTCATCTCGGGGCGGGTCAAGCACCTGAACGAGGCGTTCGGCAAGGCCATTGCCGAGTACGGCTACAGCGGCCATTACCAGGGCGTGTTTCCCATCAAGGTGAACCAGCGCCGCGTGGTGGTCGAGTCGGTGGCGGCGGCCGGCTACGACTACGCCCACGGCCTGGAAGCCGGCTCCAAGGCCGAGCTGGCCCTGTGCCTCGCCCAGAAGATGCACCCCGACGCCCTGCTGTGCTGCAACGGCTTTAAGGACGACGGCTTTATCAAACTGGCGCTGTGGGGCCGCACGCTGGGCAAGAACGTGGTCATCACCATCGAGAAGTTCTCGGAACTGGACCGCATTCTCAAGCAGGCCAAGGCGCTGGGCGTCAAGCCGGCCGTCGGCGTGCGCTTCAAGCTGCATGCGCGCGGCTCCGGGCAGTGGGAGGAATCGGGCGGCGACCAGGCCAAGTTCGGCCTGAACGCCTACGAACTGCTGCGGGTGGTCGAGCGCCTGAAAGAAGAGGACATGCTCGATAGCCTGGTGATGCTGCACACCCACATCGGCTCGCAGATCACCGACATCCGCCGCGTGAAGGTGGCGGTGCGCGAGGCCACCCAGACCTACGCGGGCCTGATCGCCGCAGGCGCGCAGCTGAAGTACCTGAACGTGGGCGGCGGCCTGGGCGTGGACTACGACGGGTCCAAGACCACCTTCTACGCCTCCATGAACTACACCGTGGGCGAATACGCCGCCGATGTGGTTTACACCGTGCAGGAGGTCTGCAAGGCCCGCGAGGTGCCCGAACCCGTGATCGTCTCGGAGTCGGGCCGCGCCCTGACCGCGCACCACGCCGTGCTGATCCTGCCGGTGGTGGACGTGACCGGCCCCACCCGCGACCTCGAAGACCTGCCGCCCGCCAGCGACGAGAGCCACCAGATCGTCAAGGACATGGAAGAGATCCTGGGCAACATCACCGGGCGCAACTACCGCGAGATGTACAACGACGCGGTGGGCGACAAGCAGACGCTGCACAACCTCTTTGACCTGGGCTACGTGACGCTGCAGGACCGCGCCCGGGGCGAGGCGCTCTTTAACGCCATTCTGCGCCGGATTGCCAAGCTGATTCAGAACGAGAAGTACGTGCCCGACGAGCTGGAAGACCTGCAAAAGGTGCTGGCCGACAAGTTCATCTGCAACTTCTCGCTGTTCCAGAGCCTGCCGGACAACTGGGCCATTCAGGCGCTGTTTCCGATTGTGCCGCTGGACCGCCTGAACGAGAAACCCACCCGGCAGGCCACCCTGGTGGACATCACCTGCGACAGCGACGGCAAGATCGAGAAGTTCATTGACCTGCGCGACGTCAAGGCCACCCTCCCCCTGCACGAACCCGGCCAGCGGCCTTACTACCTGGGCGTGTTCCTCATGGGCGCCTACCAGGACGTGCTGGGCAGCGCGCACAACCTGTTCGGCAAGGTCAGCGAGGCCCACGTCACCGTGCGGCCCGGCGGGCGCTTCAACATTGACCTCTTTGTGCGCGGCCAGAAGGCCCGGCGCATGATCGAGTCCATGGGCTATGAGGAACCCATGCTGCGCGACGCCATTGAGGACCAGGCCGACGCCGCCCTGAAGGTGGGCACCCTGAGCAGCGAGCAGGAGCACGAGCTGCTGGAGGACTACGGCGAGGAACTGCTGGGCTACACGTATCTGGAATACGAGAACTGAAGGGCAAGCGAGCACGGCCGGGCTTAGTCCCGGCCGTGCTCCGTTCAGCACCCATCTTCAGAAGACCAGATCCACGCTGCCTGCGCAAAGGACCAGAGAGGCAGTGCAGAAGGATCAAGGGCGATCCGTGACCCTGGCTCGGTCCACCCTTCAGCGTATCCCTCCGCAGCTTCTGCCCACACTTGAGCCCCGTACCGCTGTCCGAACGTCATGGTGTGCAGGCCCTGGGCCGTCAGCAGGTCAAAGTCACCCAGGCCCACCCGAAGCACTCGGCCAGCAAGGGCTTGCGGGCCCTCTGTCCAATGAAGGTCAAGCTTCCGCTCCTGCGTGCACAGGAGAAATGCGGCCCAGGCGCGCCGGGTCAGGCTGTACCGGGCCGGTGTTTCCCCAGACCACTCCTCGTTGGCGTATTCATGGGGACAGTCCACCCGGTCGGGGTGCCGGGCAAATTCAGGCCGGTCAATGAACGGTGCGAAGAAGTCCTCCACCTCTTTCAGGTCATCCGTGAGGAAGGTGGTGTAGGCCGTGAGCATCAGCTCGTCCCAGGGCTCCACATCCAGTCCTGCCTCGGCATCACGTTGGGCCGTCCAGAACGACTCCAGGGTGACTTCCAGATGCTGCACCTCATAGGCCCACTGCGCAGGGCGCCACCCCGGCAACCACACCTGCCGGACGTGCACCCAGCCCACCCGGTCACGGGGCGGCCGCTGCACATAGGCCGCCAGCCCCGAGCGGTTGAGGGTGTTGCGCTGCTGAAGATCAAACTGAAAGGGGGGCTCAGGGCTCATCCCGCCACCGTACCGGGCAGCCAACACGCGTGGCATCGGCAACGTGACGCACTGTGCGCCCCCTTCACCCCATCCGCGCTACCCTGTTCTTTATGTCGGACGCTTTGCTTACGCTGGAAATCGAGAAACTGGTCGCCGGAGGTCTGGGGCTGGCCCGTGACGAATCCGGCGTGGTGCTGGTGCGCGGCGCGCTGCCCGGCGAACAGGTGACGGCGCGGGTGCGCCCCGGCAAGGGCGTGCGCCAGGGCGAGGTGGTGGAGGTGCTGCGCCGCAGCCCCGACCGCGTGGACGGCCCGGAGCTGCCCACCGCCGATCTGGCCCACGCGACCTACGAAGCGCAGCTGAACTACAAACGCGCCTTTGTGGAAGAGGCCCTGAGCCGCATTGCCAAGGTGCGCCACGGCGTCTCCCCCACCGTGCCCAGCCCGCAGCCCTGGGGCTACCGCAACACCGCGCAGTATCTGGTGACCCCCCGGGGGCTGGCCTACCGCGAGCGCCGGGGCAGCGAGCCCCTGGTGGTCAGCCGCGACCCCCTGGTGATGCCCGAGATTCAGGCGGTGCTGGACCGCCTGGACCCGGCCCAGCTGGACCCCGCCACCGAGGTCGCTTTCCGCGCCAGCCGCCTGACCGGCGAGGTGGTGGCGGCCCTGATCGGCGCGGGCGAGCCCCGGCAGTACCTGCGCGCCAGCGACCACCTGATGGACGCGGGAGTGGTGGGCGTGTCGCTGGCCCAGCCCGCCGGGCGCCGTTTCAGCGCGGGCGTGCGCCTGATTGCCGGCGAAAGCGAGATCCGCGAGCAGTTCGGGGACGTGCAGGTGAGTGTGTCGGCCACTGGCTTTGCCCAGGTGAACCCGGAAGCGGCGGGGCTGGCTTACCGCCGCGCCGCGCAGCTGGCGGGCCAGGGCGAGCACGCCGTGGACCTGTACGGGGGTGCAGGCGCCATCGGGCGGCATCTGGCGCCCCATTTCCGCCGGGTGACCGTGCTGGACGCCGCGCCCGAGGCCCTGGCGCGCGGCCGGCAGGACGTGGCCCAGAGCGGCGAGACGAACGTGACCTTCCGCAGTGGCGACGCCGCCCGCTTTTCCGAACTGGGCACCGACGTGATTGTGGTGGACCCCCCACGCGCCGGGCTGGAAGAGGGCGCGCGCGACCACATCCACGCCAGCACCGCCGACCGGCTGGTGTATGTCTCGTGTGACCCCGCCACCTGGGCGCGCGATGTGGGCGATCTGGTGCGCCGGGGCTGGAAGCTGGCCGAAGTGGTGCCGCATGACTTCTACCCCCAGACCAGCCATGTCGAAATCGTGAGTGTGCTCAGCCGCTGACAGCGGGCCGCCGGTGACAGTGGGCCTCAGTGCCGCCCCGGGGCCGCGCTGGGCGAACAGATGACAGGCGGCCACAGACAGAGGCGCGGGCAGACCCGGTGGCCCGCCCTTTGGCCTGCGGGCGAAACCGGGCGACGCTGTGAACGGCCTGAAGGCGGCGTTCACGGCCGCTTCACCCCCGAACGCTAGCCTGCCCCGCGTGACGCGCCCGCTGCTCGCCCTGCTTGGCCTGCCCCTGCTGCTCTGCGCCTGTCAGGATCAGGGCGCCCGCGCCCAGACCGCCGCCCTGCAGGCCCAGGTGGACCGGCTGCAAGAAGAGGTGCGCGCCCTGCAGGCCGCCCAGGCGGAGCAGGCGCGCGCCCTGCCCACGAACCTGCGGCAGGTGACCGAGCAGGCCGCCGCCCAGAACTGCGCCAACAGCCTCACCCGCGAACTGGAAAGCTTCCGCGAAAACAGCCTGGACCAGCGCTATCCCACGGCGGCGCAACTGGTGCTGCCCCCCGCCTGCGCCGATCAGCGCGTGAACTGGCTGAGCCGCAGCCCCCAGACCTACACCTTTACCGTCACGGGCGGCGACGGGCGCGAACTGGCCCGGCAGAGCAGCGGCTCCTGAGCCCCTCTGCCCCCAGGCGGGTACGCTGAAGCATGCCGCGCGCCCTGATTGTGCATGCCCACCCCGAACCCGACTCCTTTTGCACCGCGCAGATGCACGCGGCGCGCGGGGCGCTGCAGGCCCAGGGCTACGAGGTGGAGGTCAGCGACCTGTACGCCCTGGGCTGGCACGCCGCGCTGGACCGCCACGACGTCACGCACGCGGTTCAGGCCCCGTTCAAACCCCAGGCCGAGCAGCAGCGCGCCGCGCAGGCCGGCACCTTCGCCCCAGAGCTACAGGCCGAACTGGACAAACTGCGCCGCGCCGAGGTGCTGGTGTTTTCCTTTCCGCTGTGGTGGTTCAGCCTGCCGGCGCTGCTGAAGGGGTGGGTGGACCGGGTGTTCGCTATGGGCGAGGTGTACGGCGCCGGGCGGGGGACCTACGACCAGGGGGTGTTCCGGGGCCGCCGGGCACTGCTGCTGCTCACCACTGGCGGGCCAGAAGCGGCCTACGGGCCCGGGGGACGCAACGGCGAGCTCCTGACGCTGCTGCAGCATGTGCACCACGGCATGCTGTGGTTTTGCGGCTACACGGTGCTGGCGCCCGTGGTGGGGTACGCGCCCGCCCGGCAAAGTCCGGAGGCGCGGGCGGCGCAGCTTCAGGCCGTGGTGCAGGCGTTTGGGGCACTGGAGAGCCGGCCGGTGCTGTACGGCTGAGCAGGGGACCTGGGCGGCGTTGATTCAGGGCGCCCGACTCAGCGGGCTGGCACCACACCTTGCGCGCGCTGGGCCTCCGCTGGCCAGATTTCTGGGCTCAGCAGTGGCTGGTCTTGCAGGCCAAGCGACATGAGGGTCTGCGGCCACTGCCGGCGCGCGTCGCTGTGGCTGACCATGGCCCACAGCTGGGTGTAGGGCACCAGGGTGTGGCCCTGAAGCTGCGCGGCCCAGGGGTGGCCGGGGCGCACAGACGCTTCGGCCCCCTGGCGCAGCGCGCACAGCAGCACGCCCACCGCCAGCCAGCCCACCAACAGATGCCGCTCATCGCCGCCCACCCCCTCGTACTGCAACTGGGGAAACCGGGCGCGCAGATGCGCGTTCAGGTCTGCACACACCTCGGCCACCCCCGCCAGGGTGACCCCGCGCAGGGCCACCT
The DNA here is from genome assembly GCF_020166415.1 of Deinococcus multiflagellatus. Lineage (NCBI taxonomy): Bacteria > Thermotogati > Deinococcota > Deinococci > Deinococcales > Deinococcaceae > Deinococcus > Deinococcus multiflagellatus. The sequence continues at coordinate 44,385 of NZ_JAIQXV010000010.1, read as the reverse complement.
GCAGATCCTCGTTGGTCGCCAGGGTCTGCCAGTGCGCGGGCCAGTGACGCAGGTCCAACTCTTCCCAGCTGACTGGCTGCAAGGTGGTGGCCGACTTGGGCGTATAGAACTGTCCGCTCCACTCGTCGGCGCGGCGCAGCCGCACGCCGGGCAGCGCGGCGGCTGGCCGGGCCGGGGCCTGCTCGGCCAACTGCTCCAGACGGACGCGCAGGGATGGGTGCGACAGCGTGGCCTCGCGGGCCGGCAGGTCCTGCGCGGTCCAGCCCCGGAGCCGCTCGGCGTGTTCGCCAGCCAGGAAGTGCTCAAACCCCTCGGCAATGGGCACACGGAACCCGGCCTGGGCCAGCGGCAAAAGGTCATGTTCAACGTAAGCGTCAAACAGCCAGGCTTCGACGGCCACCCGCTGCAGGGCGCTGCGCGTGGCCTCGGCGCCCGCCACCTGCTGCGCCGCCAGATCCGCTGCGTGTTCCTGCGCGTGGTTCAGGGCCTCCACCCGCTTCAGGTACGCCTGCGCTATGGCCACCATGGGCAGGGCCAGCAGCTTTGCCGTCATCATGTGCAGCAGCACGACCGTCGAGACGCCCTGCGGAAGTACTGCCACCACGGCCTCCGGATCACCCCGGTTCAGATTCAGCATGGTGCGGAAGAGCCCAGACGCCAGCCCCGACAGCCGCCAGACCCGGGCCGCGTCTCCCTGACCCAGATGCGCCAGCTCGTGCGCCACCACGGCCTGCACCTCCGCGCGGGAGAGCGACAGCAGCAGCGGCAACCCCAGGCCCAGGGTGGCGCGCTGGCCCCGCACCGACATATAGGCGTTCATATCTGGCAGCAGGCGAACTTCGTCGGGCAGCGGCACCTTCAGCGCCTGGGCGGTCTCTTCAATGAGTGCACGCAACTCGGGTTCCTGCTCCAGGGGCACTGGCACGCCAAAGGGGGCTGGTCGGGGACGCGGCAGGGCGCTCCACCACAGCTGCGCCAGCAGGCTGAGCAGCAACAGCCCCAGCATGCCGCGCACAAGGGGAAACCAGGGGGCCACCGCGACCCGGAGAAGCAGCCAGAGCAGCGCGCCGCTGATCAGTGCGAACAGGCCCCAGTACGCCAGCAACCAGCCAAGCGCCTGCCGGTACTGACGATCCAGCGAAGGAAGAGCCACGGAAGAGGTCACCCGCCCACTCTACGAAGTTGAACCTGGCAGCGCCGGCGTATGTGCCGTGCAGGGGCTCTTCTGGCCGCCCGCTCCAGGACCGTCCGTCAGGGGGCGTGGGCTTCCAGCACCACCACCGCCGAGGCGTGCTCCTTGGTGTGCGTCAGGCTCAGGTGGGCGCGCCAGCCCCGGGCCTGCAGCTCGGCGGCAATCGCTGGGCAGAACCCCAGGACGGGCGGGGCAAAAGGAAAGGGGCCGTCCGGGGTCCGCTCGCGCTCCACCCACACGTCGCGCCAGCCGTGGGGGCGGGGCCAGACCTTCTGAAAGGCTTCCTTGGCCGCAAAGCGGGCCGCGAGGCTGGGGGCGGGGTCACTCAGGCGGGCGCAGTAGGCCAGTTCGGTGGGCGCAAACAGCTTCTCGGCCCGGCGGCCTTCGCGGGCCAGCATGCGGCGAATGCGCTCAATCTCAATCAGGTCATGCCCCACAGCGACAATCATGCGCCTCCCAGCATACGTGCCCTATTCTGCCCCCGTGACCGGCACCGAGCCGCTGTTTCCCGAGGCCCTGCGCCTGAGCACCATCGCCGCTGCGCTGCGCGGCACGCAGCCGCTGTGGGCGGGCCTGGGCGTGGTTCGCGTGCGGGTGTTCGGTTCTGTGGCGCGGGGCGAGGCCACCCCCGCCAGCGACATTGACCTGCTGGTGGACTTTGACCCGGCCCTTTCCCGCGGCCTGCTGGACCTGATGCGCGCCCGCGAGGTGTTCGAGGCCGCCCTGGGCCGCCGGGTGGACGTGGTGACCCCCGGCGCCCTGCGGCCCCCCCTGCGCGGCGAGATTCTGGCCGACGCGGTGGACGTCTTGCAGGTGCCCGACCCCGCGCCCCGCAGCCACCGCGCCAAACGCTGGCGCTGGCGGGTGTACGACCTGCTGGGCGCCATTGACCGGGTGGCCGAGTACACCGCCGGGCATTCCCTGACCACCTTCCAGCGCGACGAGATCGTGCAGGACGCGGTGCTGCACACGCTGGCGCGCCTGGGCGAGACCACCAAGTTCATTCCGCAGAGCGTGCAGGACCGCCACCCGGAGGTGCCGTGGGCGCTGCTGCGGGACGTGCGGAATCTGGTGTCGCACGATTACTTTGGGATTGAGGCGGGGTTGATCTGGCATACGGCGCGGGTGGAGGTGCCGGGGCTGAGGGGGGGGTTGCAGGCGTTGGCGGATGGGGAGGGGGGGTGAGGGGGGGGCTTTTTGTTGGGCGATGACGTTTTTGGGCTTGCCCCACCCCCCCAGCCCCCCTACCCCGGAGGGGCAGGGGGGAGTTTTCCGCTGCGCTCGGCAAACGTTGACTGACGGTGTGGGGCGGCTTGGCTTCGCCCCGCGTTGTACGCCGTCGCCTTGCTCCGCCCATCGCCTTACGCCCGCGCGCTGCGCGCACGACGGCTTCCGTTGCTCACCCCGCAGGGGTGAAGGGTGGGGACGCTGAGGGCACGAGGTTCTACTTTTGAAGGGCGGCTTTGGCCTTTGGCTGTTGTGTTGTTCAAAGTAGAACTTTCTGGGCCGCAGCAAGACACCTTGCCCCACCACCGCCCAGGTCCAGACGAGGCCGTCGTGCCCGAAGGGCGCGGGCCATTACGCGTCATCAGCGGATGGCGTCGAAGCCGGACACGTTAGCGGATAGAGCGAGCCATCCAATCTCAGTAGAAACTCTTGCCCAGCGCAGCGCCGCTCCCCCCTGCCCCTCCGGGGTAGGGGGGCTGGGGGGGTGGGGCAAACACGCAAACGAACTCGCCCAAACCCCTTTACTTCAGCCAATCCCTTAACTATGATAAACCCCATGGCCTTGACCGACACCGAAGCCGCGCTCCTGGCCCTTATCCGCCAAACCCCCCTCGCCCCCCCCGAAGACCTCGCCCGCCGCCTGGGCACCTCCCGCGCCGCCGTGAACGTGCACGTCAGCAATCTGGTGAAAAAAGGCGCCCTGCTGGGCCGGGGCTACCTGCTGCCCCCCGAACAGGGCCCCGGCCGCGTGGTGGTCGTGGGCGGCGCCAACGTGGACGTCAAGGCCCGCACGCTGGCCCCCGTGGTGCCCGGCACCAGCAACCCCGGCACCGCCGCCCAGGCGCCGGGCGGCGTGGCGCGCAACGTGGCCGAGAATCTGGCCCGGCTGGGCGTGGCCACCAGTCTCATTGCGGCGGTGGGACGCGATCCCCTGGGCGACTGGCTACTGCGCGAAACGGGGGCGGCAGGCGTGGACGTGCGCCCGGTGCTGCGCGCCCCCGGCGTGGCCACCGGCACCTACACCGCCGTGCTGGACCAGGGCGGCGAACTGGTGGTGGCCGTGGCCGCTATGGCCGCCACCGACGCCCTGACCCCCGCCGAGTTGCAGGCCCGCCGGGGCACGCTGCGCGGCGCCGCCTGGGTGGTGGCCGACGGCAACCTGCCGCCCGCCACCCTGTCACACCTGCTGACCCTCGCCCGGGACGCAGGGGTGCCCGCCGTGTTCGAGCCGGTCAGCGTGCCCAAGGCCGCGCGGCTGCGGCCCCTGCTGGCCTCTGGGCTCTCACCCCACACCGTCACGCCGAATGTGCCAGAGCTGGGCGCGCTGCTGGGCCGCGACGTCCCCGACGAGCCCGCTGCCCTGCGCGCCGCCGCTGCCGAACTGCAGGGGCAGGGCGTGGCCGTGGTGTGGGTGCGCCGGGGCGAACGCGGCAGCCTGCTGGTCACGCCGCAGGGCGAGCACGACCTGCCTGCTCTGCCTGCCCAGGTGCGCGACGTGACCGGGGCCGGCGACGCCATGCTGGCCGCCTATCTGGCCGCCCTGCTGGGGGGCCACCCGCCTGAGGCCGCCGCCCGCGCGGGCCACGCCGCCGCCGCGCTGACCGTGGAAAGTGAATTCGCCGTCTCCCCCACCCTCACCCCGGCCGCCATCCATGAGCGCGCCGGACTGGCCCCCCAGGAGCCCGTATGACCCAGACTTTTTCTCTCCGTCCCGAAATCGCCGCCCACATGGACCTTCACCCAGAAGTCGCCGCCGCGCTGCAGGAAGGCCGCCCCGTGGTGGCGCTGGAAAGCACCATCATCAGCCACGGCATGCCCTTTCCGCAGAACGTGGAGATGGCGCGCGGCGTGGAAGCCGTGGTACGGGAGCACGGCGCCGTGCCCGCCACCATCGCCGTGCTGGGTGGCCGCCTGAAGGTGGGCCTGAACGACACCGAGCTCCACCAGCTTGCCACCGACAAGGCCGTGGAAAAGATCAGCACCCGCGACCTGCCGGTCACCGTGGCCCTGGGCCGCCACGGCGCGACCACGGTGGCCTCCACCATGCGCATTGCCGCGCTGGCGGGCATCCGGGTCTTTGCCACGGGCGGCACGGGCGGCGTACACCGGGGCGCCGGGCAGAGCATGGACATCAGCGCCGACCTGCTGGAACTGGCCCGCACCGATGTCTGCGTGGTCAGCGCCGGGGTCAAGAGCATCCTCGACATTGGCCTGACGCTGGAAGTGCTGGAAACCCAGGGCGTGCCCGCCATCACGCTGGGCAGCAGCGAATTCCCAGCCTTCTATTCGCGCCAGAGTGGCTTTCCGTCCCCGCTGACCGTGCAGACTCCAGAGGAGGCCGCCCGGGTGCTGCAGGCCAAGTGGGCGCTGGGCCTCTCGGGCGGGGTGCTGCTTGCCAACCCCATCCCCAGCGCGGCGGAGATCCCGGCCGCCGAGATCGGCGCCCACATTGAACAGGCGCTGCAGGACATGGACGCCCTGGGCCTGACCGGCAAGGCCACCACGCCCTACCTGCTGGGCCGCGTGGTGGAACTGACCGGCGGGCGCAGCCTGGAGGCCAACATTGCCCTGGTGGGCCACAACGCGGCGGTGGCGGCGCAGGTGGCGGCAGCCTACGCCCAGCTGGGGTAAGGGGAAGCAAAGGGGCGGGGGCATATGCGCGCCCCCGCCCTTTGTCTGGCAGTCTCCGGACTTCAGGCCCGCGCGCGGCGGCCCATCAGGCGGCCCAGGCCGCCCAGCGCCGCCGCAATCAGAATCCAACCTTTTTTCAGGAACAGCAGCACCACGCCCAGCAGGCCCACTTTCTTCGCCGCCGCCACGCCCAGCAACCCGGCAATGCCGTAGGTGGCCAGTTGGTCGGTGTCCGCGTTGAAGTCCTCGTAGCGCGCGCCTGGGGTAAAGGACACCTGGTTCAGCACCGCGGCCATGTCGCGCTTGATCTGCGGCAGCTGCGTCATCCCTGCCACGGCGTTCAGTTCCAGCACGTTGTCGCGGCCCAGAACGCGCACGGCGTAGTTCAGGGTGTGCTCGCCGGGGTTGTCGCTGAAGGCCAGTTCCTTGGCCCAGTACATCTTGTGGGTGGCGGCGTCGTAGCGCGGCGAGTCGGCCCAGCCTACGAGGTCCACGGTGCCGAACCCCGCGTCCTGCCGCCCACTGTTCTCCTCCTTCGTGGCGGCCTGCATGTCGCGCATCAACTGGTCGTAGTTCATCCCGGCCGCGTCCTTGTCCGACACGTGGCCGTCCTTGCTCTCGGTGATCACCACGCCCCAGCCTTGCTTGGTGGCGGGGTCCAGGCCCGCCGGCACAATCATGCCCAGCACGTCCTCGGCGGCTTCGGGGGGGTTCCCCCACTGCCCTACGATGACCTGCTTGGCCCCGCTGGCGTCCAGATAGCGCAGGCTCTCGCCGGTGTTCAGCTGGGCTTTGCCCCCCAGCAGCGAGATCTGGCCCGTCTGGTAGCGCAGCGGCGCCTCGGCGGCCTGGGCCCCGGCGGCGGCCAGGCCGCTCAACATCACAAGTGTCAACGCTTTTTTCATCTCTTTCTCAGCTTAGGCGGGGTTGCGCTCCGGCGTTGCTGCATCTGCGGTGCCCCCGGTGGGGGCAAAGTGGTGGGGCCCGCTCTGTCTCTGCCACAGGAACGCGCCTTCCTGTGGGGGGCAAAGGCCGGTGGTACGCTCAGGAACGCTATGGATTCCTTTGACGTGTTGGTCATCGGCGGCGGCCCAGCCGGATACGTGGCCGCCATTCGCGCCGCGCAGCTGGGCTTCAAGACCGCCTGCGTGGACGCCTTTGAACGGAACGGCAAGCCCTCGCTGGGCGGCACCTGCCTGAACGTGGGCTGCATTCCCAGCAAGGCCCTGCTGGATTCCAGCGAGAAGTACGAGGTCATGCAGCACGACTTTGCCGAGCACGGCATCAACGTGCAGGGCGCCAGCATTGACCTGGGCAAGATGCTGGGCCGCAAGGCCGCCGTGGTGGACAAGCTGACCGGCGGCGTGGCTTACCTGTTCAAGAAGAACAAGGTGACCTCCTTTCACGGCCTGGGCCGCCTTGTGCGCCGCGAGGGCGACGCCTGGGTCGTGGACGCCGCCGGCACCGAGGTGCAGGCCAAGCATGTGATCGTGGCGACCGGCAGCAGCCCCCGCGCCCTGCCACTGGCGCCTTTTGGCGGCCATGTGGTCGAGAACGGCGGCGCCCTGGCCTTCGAGCAGGTGCCCGGCCAGCTGGGCGTGATTGGTGCGGGCGTGATCGGCCTGGAACTGGGCAGCGTGTGGCGCCGCCTGGGCGCGCAGGTGACGGTCCTGGAGGCTCTGCCCGGCTTCCTGATGGCCGCCGACGACGCTGTGGCCCGTGAGGCCCAGAAGCAGTTCCAGAAGCAGGGCCTGGCCTTCCACTTCGGCGTGCAGATCAGCAAGGTGGAGCAGGACGAAGGGGGCGTGACCGTCACCTACACCGAGAAGGAGCAGGAGGTCACGGCCCGCTTCGACAAGCTGATCGTCTCGATTGGCCGCGTGCCCCACACCGCTGGCCTGGGCGCCGAGGCCGTGGGACTGGCCCTGGACGAGCGCGGCTTCGTGAAGGTGGATCATCACTACCGCACCAACCTGGAAGGCATCTACGCCATCGGGGACGTGATCGGCGGCGCCATGCTGGCCCACAAGGCCGAGGAAGAGGGCGTGGCCCTGGCCGAGATGCTGGCCGGGCAGGCCGGGCATGTGAACTACGACGTGATTCCCTGGGTGATTTACACCAGCCCCGAAATCGCCTGGGCCGGCCTGACCGAAAAGCAGGCCAAGGACAAGGGCCTGCAGGTCAAGACGGGGCAGTTTCCCTTCAGCGCCAACGGCCGCGCCCTGGGCCACGGTGACCCACGCGGCTTCGTGAAGGTGGTGGCCGATGCCGCCACCGACAAACTGCTGGGCGTGCACATGGTGGGTCCCAACGTCAGCGAACTCATTGGCGAGGTGGTGGCCATCATGGAATTCGGCGGCAGCAGCGAGGACCTCGCCCGCACCGTGCACGCCCACCCCACCCTCTCCGAAGTGGTCAAAGAAGCGGCCCTGGCCGCCGATAAGCGCGCCCTGCACATGTAAATCTCGGTTCCGGCGGGCGCCCCCTTTCACCAGGGCCGCCCGCTTTTCTGTTGAAGTTTATGGCCCCTTGACGAACCGGGCTTAACCCAGTATCTTTCTGTGCGTGCCGGAAACGGCGCCCCTTGAAAGGCAGTCAGCGAAGGCGCAAGCCAGAGCACAACTGAAGTGGTGTGGCCCCATCGTCTAACGGTTAGGACACTACCCTTTCAAGGTAGCGATACGGGTTCGAATCCCGTTGGGGTCACCACATATGCTCGCCTCTGTGAATGCAGAGGCGAGCATATTTTTGCCAGGAAGGTGCAGTGGGTGCAACCGCCGCACAGACGAATCTGACCGTGTTCTCATGGTATATAGACCAGACATAGTGAGAGCAAACTGCAGTCTTCAGGATGAAAAGTTTGCCGTTAGAATGCACTAATGAGTCTCAGCACAACACCAACCAAACAGCTTCTGATTGAGAAGCTCCAGCGCCGGGAGGCGAGAATCGGGGTTATCGGGCTTGGGTATGTCGGCCTCCCCTTTCTGGTTGAAAAAGCCAAGGTTGGCTTTCAGGTCGTGGGAATCGACCGCAGTGCCGAGCGCGTCGCGCAGGTGCAGCGCGGCGAAAATTACATCAAGGATGTGCGCGACGAAGACCTGCGCGATGTGGTGAACCGGGGTCTGGTCACGGCCACCACCAGTTTCGCCGAGGCGGCCGACCTCGACGTGCTGGTGATCTGCGTGCCTACGCCGCTGGATCAGAACCTCACGCCGGATCTGAGCTACGTGCGCAGCGTGACCCGGGAGATTGCGGCCATCTTGCGTCCTGGTCAACTGGTGAGCCTGGAAAGTACCACCTATCCCGGGACGACCGAGGAGATCATGAAGCCCATCCTTGAAGCCGGTGGGCTACGCGCCGGCCAGGACTTCTACTTGGCCCACTCGCCCGAGCGGGTGGATCCGGGCAATAGACGTTACACCACCAAGAACACCAACAAGGTGGTCGGCGGCCATGATCCTGAGAGCCTTGAGGTGGCGCTGGCCTTTTATCAGCAAACCATCGAGAGCGTGGTGCCCGTCAGCTCGGCTACCGCTGCAGAGATGGTCAAGGTGTTTGAGAACACATTTAGGGCCGTTAACATCGCGCTGGTCAATGAGCTGACACTGCTGTGTGACCGTATGGGCCTGAACGTCTGGGAAGTGCTGGACGCCGCCTTCACCAAGCCCTTTGGCATTATGCCCTTTTACCCTGGTCCAGGCGTGGGGGGCCACTGCATCCCGCTTGATCCCCATTACCTGGAGTGGAAGGCGCGCGAATTTAATTTCCAGACCCATTTCATCGCGCTGGCTGGGGAAGTCAACCGCCGCATGCCTGAGTTCGTGGTCGAAAAGGCCGGGCGGGTGCTCAACACACACCGCAAGGCCCTGAACGGCAGCCGCGTCCTGCTCCTGGGCGTGGCGTACAAATCCGACCTGGACGATTACCGCGAGTCTCCGGCGCTGGAGGTCTTCAAGCACCTGCAGCAAGCGGGGGCAGACGTCGAGTATCACGACACTTGGGTGCCTCGCATTGATGACCATGGGGTGAAAGCCGACAGTGTCGAACTCACCCAGGAGCGGCTCCAGGCGGCTGACCTGGTCATCATCACCACCCACCATTCCAATGTCGATTACGGTCTGGTGGTCGACCATGCCCAGGCCATCCTGGACACCCGCAACGCCACGCGCAATTTCAAGAGCGAGAAGGTGACTTTGCTGTGAAGCGGTTTGGACTCACCGGCGCGGCCGGATATATCGCCCCCCGTCACCTTAAAGCCATTCAGGAAACGGGCAATACGCTGGACGTAGCCCTCGATCCTTTCGATTCCGTGGGCGTCATGGACGCCTACTTTCCACGGGCCGAGTTCTTTACTCAGCCAGAATTGTTTGAGCAGTATCTGCATACAGCGCGGGATGAGGGGCGCGGCCTCGACTACCTGAGCATCTGCGCACCGAATTATCTGCACGGCCCGCACATTCGCATGGGCCTGCGGGCCGGCGCTGACGCCCTGTGTGAAAAACCGCTGGTGCTCTCGCCCGAGGAACTGCGCGGCTTGGCGCACGAAGAGCAGCGCACGGGACAGCGTGTCTGGACCATCCTTCAGTTGCGCGTTCACGAAGCCCTGACGGCGCTTAAGGACAAGCTGGATCAAGAAGGCCATACGGGCAAGCGGGAAGTGGACCTCACCTACGTCACTTCGCGCGGCACCTGGTACCTGCGGTCGTGGAAAGGCCGCACCGAGCAAAGCGGGGGGCTGGCCTCGAACATCGGGGTGCATTTCTTCGATCTGCTGAACTGGTACTTTGGCACTGCCGAGCATGTGGAAGTGCATGTGCGTACAGCAACGGTCAATGCTGGCTATCTGGAGCTGGCTGGCGCGCGGGTCCGGTGGTTTTTGGCAGTGGATGACCAGTACATTCCGCAGGAGCTGGCCGCCGCCGGAAAACGCACCTACCGCTCCATCACCATTGACGGGCAAGAGGTTGAGTTTTCTGAGGGCTTTACCGATCTGCACACCGCGGTTTACCGCCGCACCCTGGCGGGTCAAGGTTTCGGGCTGGCCGACACCGCGCCGGCCATTGAGCTGGTGTCGCAGATTCGCACCCTTCCCGTGACTCCTGGAGGCACGCGTCGTCACCCCTTTGTGAGGTCGTCTTGACCGGGCCCTTGATTCATGAGAGCGCGTATGTCGACGAGGGGGCGCAGGTGGGGGACGGCACCCGCATCTGGCACTTTACCCATGTCATGCCCCGCGCAGTGATCGGTGAGGGGTGCTCAATTGGTCAGAATGTCCTGATTGCCAACGATGTCCGGGTTGGCAATGGGGTCAAGATCCAGAACAACGTGGCTGTCTATGAAGGCGTGACGCTCGAAGATTACGTGTTCTGTGGGCCCAGCATGGTGTTTACCAATGTCCGCACTCCACGCAGCGAGTTCCCTAGAAACACTGGCGCGGATTATCTGCCCACGCTGGTCAAACGTGGGGCCAGCATCGGCGCCAATGCCACCATTGTCTGTGGGGTGACGCTGCACGAGGGCGCCTTTGTTGCTGCCGGCGCGGTGGTCACCCGCGACGTGCCGCCCTACGTCATGGTGGCGGGGGTGCCGGCCCGGCCCATCGGCTACATGAGCGCCAGTGGTGACGTGCTGGATTTTGAGCAGGCCACGGAAGTTCAGGACTCCCGCGGCCACCGGTACCGGCTGGTCGCACCGTGGCAGGTCGAGCGGCTGCCCAGCAACGTTGAAGTTTCGCCCGAAGATGCTCAGGCTCTGCCGGGTGCAGAGCGGGAGGCGTGATGTCCTCAATTCCGATTCTTGACCTTTCCCCTGAAGTTGAAGCGCACTGGGCTGAATTTCAGGCCGCGTTTGAGCGGGTGGTTCGCTCTGGACAGTTCATTATGGGGCCAGACGTCATGGCTTTTGAAGCCGAGGCGGCCGAATTTCTTGGTGTGCGCCACGCCGTCGGGGTCAACTCTGGCACCGACGCGCTCGTGATTGCGCTGCGCGCGCTGGGGGTCGGCCCAGGCGACGAGGTCATCACCACGGCCTTCTCCTTTTTTGCCACCGCCGAGAGCATCAGCTTGGTGGGGGCCAAACCAGTGTTCGTGGACATTGACCCGGACACCTACAACTTGGATGTTCAGCAGGTGCGCGCAGCCATCACCCCCCAGACCAAAGCGCTGATGCCGGTTCACCTGTATGGCCAGAGTGCCGATATGGGCGCGCTGATGACCTGTGCCCAGGAGCATGGCCTCCTGGTGGTTGAAGACTGCGCCCAATCATTTGGGGCGCAGTACCACGCCGCCAATTTTGGGCGCGCAGCGGACGCCTGGGACGGTCAGCAGACTGGCACCATGGGGCACGCGGGGGCTTACTCGTTTTTTCCCAGCAAGAATCTGGGGGCGTTTGGGGACGCTGGGCTGTTGGTCACCAACGATGACGCGGTGGCGGAACAGGCCCGCATGCTCCGGGCGCACGGCAGCCGCCGCAAGTATCACAACGAGACCCTGGGCTTTAACTCCCGGCTTGACACACTGCAGGCCGCCATTTTGCGGGTGAAATTAGGCTACCTACCAGAGCAAAACCGCCTGCGCCGCGAGGTAGCCGCACGTTACACTGGCCTTCTCGCAGGACTGCCCAGCGTGAAAGCGCCGGCTGTAACGCCGGGCCACGTCTTTCACCAGTACACCATTGAACTGATCGGGTTTGACCGCGACGCTGTGCAGCGCGAACTGGCAGCCCGGGGAATCGGCACCATGGTGTACTACCCGGTGCCCCAGGACGCGCTGCCGGTGTACAGCGGCCAGTACACGGTTCAGCCGCGCAGCGCCCAGGCCAGCCAGCAGGTGCTGAGCCTGCCCATCTGGCCCACGTTGTCGGCAGAGCTGCAGCATCAGGTGGTCAGCGCCCTCACAGATGTTCTGGGTACCCTGGCGCCCGAACAGGCACCAGCATGAGTTCTATTGTGACGGTGCTGGGCACGCGGCCCCAGCTGATCAAGGCCAGTATGGTGTCCCGCGCGCTGCAACAGGCGGGCATTGAAGAGATTCTGGTTGAGACCGGGCAACACTATGACGACGCCATGAGCAGCGTGTTTTTTCGTGAACTGGGCCTGCCCGCTCCGGCGCACGCGCTGAAGATTGGCTCAGGCACCCACGGCGATCAAACCGGGCGCATGCTCAGTGAGATTGAACAGGTGCTGCTCCAGCGCCGCCCGGACGTGGTCCTGGTGTATGGGGATACGAACTCCACCCTTGCGGGTGCGCTGGCGGCCAGCAAACTGCACATTCGGGTGGCCCACATTGAAGCCGGCCTGCGCTCGTTTAACCGCAGAATGCCGGAAGAGATTAACCGGGTCCTTACCGACCACCTCAGCAGCCAACTGTTTGCCCCCACCGAGCAGGCGCGGGCCAACCTGCAGGCCGAGGGGATTACGCAGGGGGTGGCCGTGGTTGGCGACGTGATGCAGGATGTGGCCAACTTTTTTGGTCAGCACCCCACTGCCGTGCTGAGTCAACAGGGCCTGAAAGCCTCTGGGTACGTGCTGGCCACCATCCACCGCGCCGAGAACACGGATGATCCCCGTCGCCTGCAGGTGATTGTGGAGGCCTTGCGCGCTCTTGCCCGGGAGGAGCCTGTTGTCTTTCCAGTCCACCCGCGCACGCGCGCAGCTCTGGAGCGGCTGCAGTGGCACGCGGCCCTGGAGAACATCCTGCTGCTGCCGCCGCAGGGGTACCTGGATATGGTCACCCTTGAGCAGGGCGCGCGCGTGATTGTCACGGATTCTGGGGGCGTCCAGAAAGAAGCGTATTTCCACCGGGTCCCCTGCATTACCCTGCGCGACGAAACCGAGTGGACCGAGACGGTGGCCACTGGCTGGAATACCCTGCTGCCGCCGCAGGATGCCAGCGCAATTGTCGCGGCGGTCAGACAAGCCCAGGCGGGCCAGCACAGCGAGGGCATCTATGGCGACGGACATGCTGCCGAAACAATTGCCAGGGCCCTGGCGGCTCAGCTTGGTTAGACCATTGCCCTGCGCCCGCATGGCCAAACGGGCCAGCACCCTTCGGAAGCAGAGGAATTTTATGTCACCCATTACTACCGCGACGTTGATTGTTTGCACGGTGCGGTCATGAGCGCGGCGCCGCGCACCGTCTCAGCCCCGCGCGTGCAGGCAGCAGGGCTGGTCCAGTGGCTGGTGCTGCTGCTCTCCACAGTGGCGTTTATGGGCACCTTAAGCTGGGCAGTCACACAGTACAACTACATCCTGGGTATTCACGGGGTCAGAGGTCAGTTTAGCGAATCAGCGCTCATTCTCTCGGCCCTGGGCACGCTGCTGGAGTTCGTGTGCATTCCCAAAGACCGCAAAAAAATATCGAGTTGGATTCTGTGGCTTTTCTTCGTCTTTGTTGTCTTACCCATCAACACTGTGTTCTTTCTTGGAGACTTCAGTTCAGAGTGGTTCGTTGCCCACTCCCTCTTCTGGACTGGCGTTTTTACAGTTGTAAATTACTTTCAAGGTCGTGGCGTCAGCAGCAGCCCTGAGACTCGCGGCCTGACGCTGCGGGGCGGACGGCTGTGGTACTCACTATTAACCATCCTCCTGTCATTGGCCGGCATCGCTACCCTGGCCGCACAGATTGCCAACCAGGGTATCAGGCTAGACACCAGCCTCACCAACGTTTATGAAACGCGCGAACGTTACGCTGCGTCGTCCAGCACAGTGGCGCTGTATCTCAACAATTGGTTGGCCTTTGTAGTCCTTCCTCTGCTCTTCATGCGAGGTTTACAGAAGCGATCCATGCTTCACCTGGGACTTGCAGGCGCCATGATGATGCTACTGTTCCTAGGTACAGGCAATAGAATCTTTCTTATTATTTTGCCACTCGTTTTGATGGTGAGCTGGTTTGTGCGACGTGGATTCTCACTATCACTGATACCTTTGTTTTTTTCAGGATTTTTACTCTTCACGGCATCGCTGTGGGAATATGCCCACGACCCCGTTCCCTTAGCACTAACTATGGGCCGCTCCCTGGTGATTCCAGCAATTATCTCGTTTTATACTTTTGACTTCTTTTCCCAACACGAAATGATGCGCCTCTCGCATTCTATTTTCTCAGGATTTTTCTCAAACCCCTATCCTTATGATCCTGCTAACATCATTGGTCGAATTTATTTTCGCAATCCAGATGAGTTTGCCAACACTGGCCTTGTTGGTGACGCATACATGAATTTTGGTTATTACGGCATGATAGTTGTCGGCCTCCTCTTTGCGGCCTCATTGGTGTTAATTGATCTGCTCTCAAGGGCGAAGAAAACATATCTTGTGACTGCCGCATCCCTGATGCCTTTTATATTCGCGGTGAATGTCTCCTTTTTCACTACCATCTTGACTGGCGGCCTGCTGCTGAGCTTAATCCTGCTCTTTCTCTTGCCACTTGAGCCTCAGCGCACCATTGAGGAGTCTCCCTATGAAACGGCATGACATTCTGGTCATTACCACGATTCACCCGCCCTACGACGGTCGCATTTACGAGCGTGGCACCCGCGCGCTTAAAGACGCTGGCTTCAGCGTGGGGGTGATTGCCCCTTGGGACATCGATCTCGAACGCTTTGCCCGCGACGGTATCCCGGTCTATACACTGCCGCCTGCGACTAAGCGACTGGACCGCATCTTTCATGGCTGGCGCACTTTCCGCGCGGCCTTGCGGGCGCCCGCGCGAAGCTACTATTTCCATGATCTGGACTTTCTGCCGTGGGCGGTGCTGCTCCGCAAGCTCAAGCGCGTACCAGTGGTCTACGACTGCCACGAGAATTATCCAATAGAAATTGTTCATAACAAAGACTGGATTCCAGGCTTCCTGCGTGGACCACTTTCCAAACTGGTGCACGCCCTGGAAGACCGCTGTGTGCGTGCGCTGGGCGAAGCCACAGTGGTGGTCCCCAATCTGCTGGAGCGTTTTGAGCAACTGGGCGCGCACACCACGCTGGTCAGGAACTTTTCCAGATTCTCGCCTCGGCGGCTTCAGGGCCCCCCCGGCCTTATTTACTCCGGGACCGTCAACCCCGCTTACGGCTCTGAAGTGCTCCTGGAGATTGCCCGGCGACTGCCTGCCCATGTGCCCCTGTATGTCCCGGATCGCTTCCCTGATCCGGAAACCAAGGCCAACTTCGAGAACACGGTTCAGCGAGATCAGTTGCCCATCACGGTTCTGCCCCGCGTCAAGCCCGGCGAAATAGATCAGCTGTTGGGGCGGGCGTCGATTGCGCTGTCCACCGAACAGGATCTGCCCAATATGCATTTGGGTTACCACGCCAAACTGTTTGACTACATGGCGTTTGGCCTGCCCATTGTGGCCAGTCACGTGCAGAGTAATGCGCGCATCGTGGGTCAAGCCGGCGCAGGCATCCTGGTCAAGCCTGATGATGCCCAGGCGTATGTCGACGCCGCCCTGCATCTGCTGTCGGAGGCCGGGCGGGAAGAGCGCGACCGCATGGCGCAGGCGGGGATGCAAGCGGTGCAGGACCACTTCAGCTGGGAAGCGGAGCAGCACGCTCTGATCGGCCACTTTCAACAGGTGCTCAACTCGTCAGCACAGAGGATGTCATGACAAATCTGCAAGACAAGACCATTCTGATTACGGGCGGCACAGGCTCGTTCGGCCATAAACTGCTCGACAATGTTCTGACGGCTGGCTGCCGTGAAATCCGGATTTTTTCCCGTGATGAGCTGAAGCAGGAGCAGATGCGCATTCAGCTCAACGAGCCCACAGTGAAGTTTTATCTGGGCGATATTCGTGACCGAGAATCCATTGACGGCGCCATGAAGGGCGTTGATCTGGTATTTCACGCTGGCGCCCTGAAACAGGTTCCGTCCTGCGAGTTCTTTCCCATGCAGGCGGTGATGACCAACGTCATTGGTTCTCACAACGTCATTGAGTCGGCCATCAGCCACGGCGTCCGGAGCGTGGTTTGCCTGGGGACGGACAAAGCAGTCTACCCAGTCAACGCCATGGGCATGACCAAGGCGCTGATGGAAAAAATTGCCCAGGCCGCCTCCAGACAGAACATGTCGGGCGACACCATCATCTCCTCGGTGCGCTACGGCAACGTGATGTATTCGCGTGGGTCGGTGATTCCGCTCTTTGTGGAACAGATCAAGCAGGGCAAGCCCCTGACGATCACAGACCCGCAGATGACCCGCTTCCTGATGAGCCTACAAACGGCCATTGAGCTGGTGCTGTTCGCCTTCGAACATGCCCGGCAGGGCGATATCTTCGTGCGCAAGGCGCCGGCCTGCACCGTGGGCGATCTGGCACAGGCGGTTCAGAACCTCTTCGGGGTCTCCACTCCGGTCACGTCCATCGGCATCCGTCACGGCGAGAAGATGTACGAAGCTTTGGCCTCGCGTGAAGAACTGCAAAAAGCCGAAGATATGGGCGACTACTTCCGCATCGGCATGGACGACCGCGACCTGAACTACGCCAAATACGTCACAGAGGGCGAACAGGCCGCCGCCCAGTTGGTGGACTACACTTCAGACTCGACCCAGCGCCTCTCGGTCAGTGAAGTCGAAGCGCTCCTGCTCACCCTGCCTGAGCTGAGGGCCGAACTGGCGGCCTTCCAGGCGCGCGGCGCATGATGCGTCTGGGCATCACGGGCGCAGATGGCCTGCTCGGGCGCCATTTGCGGGCGCGGGTCTATGGTGATCCAACCATTCAGGCCGTCCTCGCCACCCGCGAGACTTTTGCCAACCCAGAGCGGCTGGCGGCGTTCGCCGCGAATGTGGACGCCATTGTGCATCTGGCCGGCATGAACCGCGGCGACGACGAGGATATTGAGGGCGTCAATATCGCGCTCGGGCAGCAATTGACTTCGGCCCTGGACGCAGCTGGACAGCGCATTCCGCTGGCCTACTCGTCCAGCACCCACATCGCCCGCGACACGGCGTACGGCCGCTCCAAGCGGGCCGTGGGTGAGCACCTGCGGGCCTGGGGCGAGCGCGTTGGCGCGCCAGTGAGCGAACTCGTGCTACCGGGCGTCTTTGGGGAGGGCGGCAAACCCTTTTATAACTCTGTGGTGTCCACCTTTTGCTTTCAGCTGGCCCACGGTCAGGTGCCCCAGGTGACAGCAGACGCCGAGATAGAGCAGGTGCACGCGCAGGCGGCAGCGCAGCAGTTGCTGGCGGCTGTGCAAGCGTCCCAAGGGGTTCGATTTGAGCGGGTGCACGGCACCACCTTGCAGGTTTCTGAGTTGCTGCGGCAACTGCAGGAACTGGACAGCATGTACCGGCAGGGCCTGCTGCCGTCCTTGGCCCACCCCTTTGCACGGGACCTGTTCAACACGTACCGCTCCTACCTGTTTCCCCACTTCTATCCCCGGCAGGTGCAAGTGTTCCAGGACAACCGGGGCGCCCTCTTTGAAACCTTTAAGGTGGGCAGCGGTGGCCAGAGCTTCTATTCCACCACCCACCCCGGCATCACGCGCGGCAACCACTACCACCTTCACCGCATGGAGCGCTTTTTTGTGGTGGAAGGCGAAGCAGTCATTGCCCTGCGGCCGCTGCTGGGCAGCGAGGTCACCGAGTTCCGGGTGAGTGGGCAGACCCCGGCCTACGTGGACATTCCCACCCTGTGGGTGCACAGCATCACCAATGTGGGAGCGCAGCCGCTGCGAACTGTGTTCTGGTCCGACCAGATTTTTGATCCGGCCAATGTGGATCAGTTCCCGGCAGACGTCGTGGGAGGACGGCCGGGCATGCAAGAGGTACTGGCATGAAAGTGATGACCGTGGTGGGCACGCGCCCAGAAATCATTCGACTCTCACGGGTCTTCGCGGCGGTGGATCAGTCGTTCGACTCGGTGTTGGTGCATACCGGGCAGAACTATGACTACGAACTGAACCAGGTGTTCTTCGATGACCTGGGCCTGCGTAAACCCGACCACTTCCTGAACGCCGCTGGAAAGAGCGCCATGCAGACCATTGGCCAGATCATTGCCAAGGTTGACGAGGTGCTGGCCCAGGAACAACCCGACGCCCTGCTAATTCTGGGCGACACCAATTCGTGCCTGGCGGCCCTGCCCGCCAAGCGGCGGCGTATCCCCATCTTTCATATGGAGGCCGGGAACCGCTGCTTTGATCAGCGGGTTCCGGAGGAGACCAACCGCAAGATTGTTGATCACATCAGTGACATCAACCTCACGTATTCCGATATCGCGCGTGAATATCTGCTGCGCGAGGGTCTGTCGCCTGACCGCATCATCAAGACGGGCAGTCCCATGTTCGAGGTCCTTCACCATTACCTGCCGCAGATTCAGGCGTCCACGGTGCTTTCACGACTGGAGTTGCAGGACAATGGGTATTTTGTGGTGAGCGCCCACCGGGAGGAAAACATTGATTCTGACCGGAACATTCATCTGTTGGCCGACACCCTGAACAACATGGCCGCGACTTACGGCCTGCCTGTGATTGTCTCCACGCACCCCAGAACCCGCAAGCGGATTGAGGCACTGGGTCTCACTTTTGCCGATCAGGTCCGGCTGCTCAATCCCCTCGGCTTCCATGACTACGTCCGGCTGCAGCAGTGCGCCCGCGCCGTCATTTCCGATTCGGGTACCATCACCGAAGAGTCCAGCATCCTCAACTTCCCCGCCCTGAATATCCGTGAGGCCCATGAGCGCCCTGAAGGCATGGAAGAGGGCGCTGTGATGATGGTGGGACTGGGCTGGCCCACGGTGGCGCAGGGCCTGCGTCTCTTAGAGCACCAGGGGCGCGGTGCGGACCGAACCCTGCGTTTGGTGTCGGATTACAGCATGCCCAACGTGTCCGATAAGGTGGTGCGCCTGATCCTCAGCTACACCGGGTATGTCCGGCGCGTGGTGTGGCGCGAAACCTGATGCGGCTGCGAGTCCTGTCTGAATACTATGGCCTGCACGACACCTCAACGGGCAAACTGCTGGCCGAGCTCGTCCAGGAACTGCTGAGACAGCAGCCCCATCTGCGCGTGGAGGTCGTTACCGGCGCCCGCCCATACCGGGTCACAGCCAATCCTCAGCAGCCAGAGCCCCAGCTTGACCGCCTTCAAGTGACCCGGCTTCAGCGCACCGCTTGGCGCCACAAGGGCCTGCTGGGTCGCTTGGCCGATGATCTTCACTTTACCCTCAGTGCCTTCCTGAGCAGCCTGGCGGGCCCAAAAGCCGACTTCACCCTGGTGGTCACCAATCCGCCGGTGCTGCCGCTGGCCGCGCTCGCACTGTCCAGACTTGGCCGTGGGCGCTTTGTCTACCTGATGCATGACATCTACCCCGATATCGCGGTCGCGAGCGGTCAACTTTCGGCCCGCCATCCGGCCACGCGGCTGTTCGGCCTGTTGCAGCGGCGGCTGTTGCATGGAGCAGACCGCATCGTGGTGCTGGGCACATGTATGGCGGCTGAGGTCCAGCGCCGGTACAGGGCGGCGGCCGAACGCATTGACGTGGTGCCCAACTGGTGGTCGCCCCAGTTTCTGGGAACAGCCCGGCCCCAGCCCTCTGGCCCCCTGACCTTGACCTACGCGGGCAATCTGGGCCGGGCACAGGAGTTCGACACCCTCCTGCGGGGGCTACCGGACCAGCAGGTCCAACTGGAACTGATTGGGGAAGGCGAGCGCCTCAGCGCCCTGCGCGAGCAAGTTGCGGCGCAGGGCCTGACCCAGGTGCAGTTCCTGCCCTATATGGCCGAGCCCGCACTGGCCCACCATTTTCATAGCCATACCGACGTGGGGCTGATTCTTTTGCAGCCGGGGGTCAGCGGTCTGGCCGTGCCCAGCAAGAGCTACAACCTGTTTGCAGCGGGCCTGCCTGTTCTGGCGGTCTTGTCACCGGACAGCGAGATTGGCCAGCTGATTCGCCGCCACGGCAATGGCGTGGTGGTGTCGCCCGGCGATGACGCTGGGTTCCAGGCTGCGCTGCGCACCCTGCAAGACCCAGTGCAGCGGGCGCAGATGGCCACTCGCGCCCAGGCCCTGCTGCCGGAGTACAGCCTGCAGGCCGCTGCCCAGCGCCTGTGGACGACGCTGGACAAGGAGCAGCCATGAAGGTCATGGTCACAGGCGCCAACGGCTTTATCGGCCAGCAGGTGGTGGCCTTTCTGGCCGCGCAGGGCGATGAGGTGCTGGCGGTGACCCGTGAGCCGCAGAGCGGGTGGCCAGCTGGAGTCCGGAATCTGCGCCTGGCCGATGTACAGTGCCAACCCGAACAGCACTTCGCGGGCGTCAATGCTGTGGTGCACTTGGCGGGACGCGCCCATCAGACGCGGGTGCGGGACCAAGCCGCCGAATGGTGCCGCATGAGGGCCGTGAACGTGGAGCTGACCCGCCACCTTGCCCAGCTGACGTTCGAACACTCTGAGGCGCGGTTCGTGCTGGTCAGTTCCATAGGGGTACACGGTGTGACCACGGCCCCCGGTAAACTGCTGTCTGAACGCTCGGCCCTGCGGCCAAGTTCAGCCTATGCCCAGAGCAAGCGCGCTGCCGAGGCGGTGGTGGAAGACTTGGCACTGGCTTACGGCGGTACCTTCGTGGTTGTGCGGCCCCCGCTGGTCTTTGGTACCGGAGCGCCTGCCAACTTTGGGCTGCTGGAGAAGGCCGCGCGCCTGCCCTTGCCCCTGCCTTTCGGGCGGGCCACGGCCCCCCGGGCCAGCATCGGAGTACGTAATCTGGCCGCGTTTCTCCGGCTTGTGGCCCTTCACCCGGCGGCCCGCAACCGCACCTACGTCATCGCGGAAGACCCGCCGCTCTCCACACGGACCTTCCTTAAACTGCTGCGCCAGGGGCGCGGCGCACCAGCGCGCCTGCTGAATGTGCCGCCTACGGCGTTGCGCTTGGCCCTGGGTGCACTGGGGCGTCGGCAGATGGCCCAGCAACTGCTGGCACCCCTGCAGGTGGACATCACCAGAGCGAAACAGGAACTGCAGTGGCGCGCGCCTTTCTCGGCGCAGGAGCAGCTACAGGTGACTCCTGCGCCCATTCAGGGCCCGGCGCGGCCTGTGCGTGTCCTCAAGCGGGCCCTGGACCTGGGGTTGACCCTCCTGGCCGCGCCGCTGGTCCTGCCGCTCGGGCTGCTGGTGGCCCTGGCCATTCGCCTGGATTCGCCTGGGCCCGCACTGTTTGTGCAGCAGCGAGCGGGGCGTGACCACCGCCCTTTCGCCATCTATAAGTTCCGCTCCATGCGCACCGACACGCCTTCTGTGTCCACAGAGGAATTGCAGCGGCTGGGCATTCGGCCGGTCACCCGGGTGGGGCAATTTATCCGCCGCACCAGCTTGGATGAGCTGCCGCAACTCTGGAACGTCCTGCGGGGCGACATGAGTCTGGTGGGGCCGCGCCCCGCCCTGCTGACCCAGGACAAAGTGCTGTCGCTGCGGGAGGCCAGTGGCGCCTCAGCGCTGCGGCCGGGCATCACTGGACTCGCCCAGATCAGGGGCCGTGATGACCTCTCGGATGAAGAGAAGGTCGCCTACGACACGCAGTACTTTCAGGACCTGGGTTGGCGCAGCGATCTCGCCATTTTGCTGGGCACGCTTCAAGCGGTCTTCACTGCCCGGGGCAACAAGTAGGTCAGACGCAGGGTGCTTGGCTGACGGGCGTACCGTCCTCAGGTGGTCGCCGGGCACGCGCTGGGCGGCGAGACATTGGGCACCGCGCCTGGACAGTATGCTGCACACAAAGCCCCTCTTGCGCGCCCCACAACTGGCGCCGGGCTTGTGTCAAGCCCGACGCGTTTTCCCGCCCCGTAAGGAGTTCTCCGACTGTATGACCACCTTTCGCTCCGCTGCTGGCTCGGAAATTCACCTCGCCAGCATCATAAAAACCCTCCAGCGCTCACTCTGGCAGATTCTCGCGCTGGCGGTTCTGCTGGCCGGCCTGGGCTACGTCCTGTCCAAGCGGCAAGCGCCCGTGTATCAGGCCACCGCCGTCATCGCCACGGCCTTGCCTGATTTGGCCGGCACCGTGACCGGACTGCCGGTGCAAACGGCGACCCTTTCCCCGGATCTGGTGGGCAAGCTACTGCAAAGTCCCCAACTCGTCGAGGACATGGTGCGGCGGCTTGGGCAATCGAAACTGCCGGCTGACATTCAGACCACACTCGCGCGGCAGTTGCAGCGTGAATTGCAAACGGGCCGCTTTACCCTGCTGACCATTCGGCCTCTGGTCAACGGTTCGCAACAGATCATCTATGAGTTACAGGCGCGGGGAACCACCCCAGCCAGCGCCAAGGTGCTGGCCGATACCGGCGCCGCCGCCATTCTGGCGTGGGACCTGACCCAGGCCCGCTCTGGCGTGCAGCGGGCGCGTACCGTCCTCACGGCGCAATTGGCCGACTACCAACAACGGCTGAAACAGGCAACGACCGCTGAAGAACGCAGCAGTTTACAGAGTGCGCGCGGGGCCCTGCTGCTAAAGCTTTCGCAGATTGACGTGCAGGCAACCGGGCTCACAGGCAGCCTGATTTCCCTGTCGTCTGCGGTTGAGCCCTTGACCCCTGTCGCGCCGCGGCCTCTGCGCAACGCCATCCTGGCGGGCTTGGCGGGCCTGCTGATCGGCAGCCTGATGGCTCTGCTGCTCGACAGCCTGCGGCAACGCGTGCACACCGCCGACGAGCTTCAGGACTTTGGTCTGCCCGTTTTGGGTCAGGTGCCCAAGATTGCCCCCCGCCTGATGCGCCAAGGCCTGTCCAAGCTGGTCGAGCACGGCCGGCTGTATGAGGCCGCCGGGTTTCTGCGCGTCAACATGCTGGCCTTGCCCCACAGCTTTCCCCAGCGGCGCTACGTGATCAGCAGTGCCCGGCCCGGCGACGGCAAAAGCACGGTGGCCAGCATCCTGGCCGAGAATCTGGTGGCGCAGGGCCTGCGCGTCTTGCTGATTGACGCCGACCTTCACCAGCCCACACAGCACCTCATTCATGTCACCAAGCCCTCGGGCGCGCCCGTGCTCACCACCTCAACCCTGCTCAGCGCCGGTCCAGACGCCGCGCCTTTGCAAACAGCGTCCGGCATTCACCTGATTCCCGCCGGCAAAGCCAGCCGCGCCACGCACACCCTCACGGGGTCGGCGGCCTTTACCCAGCGGATTGAGGAACTCAGTCAAGCCTACGACGCGGTGCTGATTGACGCCCCCCCCATGCTGAGTCTTTCGGACGCCTTTTTGCTCTCACAGCAAACCGACGGGATCATTGCCGTGGTGGGCGCTGAGGAAGCCACCCAGGCCGATATCCAGCGACTCATACAGAGTGCCAAGCACGTGCAGGCCCATATCGCCGGCTTTGTGCTCAACCGCGTGTCCCAGCGCGACACCGCGTATTACCACGGTTACTCCGATACGCTGACCTGACTGTGGGGCCGTCACGCATTCAATCCACGGCCCCGTCCCAGGGACGGGTCTCGTGGTTGCTGTTCGTCCCGGGCGTGAGTGTTCTGACACTACCGGCCCTGCGGGGCTGGGCCCAGCTGCCTGCTGCCCTGCAGGTGCCTCTGGTGTTGTTCGCCGCGCTGCAAGGCTTGGCTGCCGTTTTCTCGCCCTGGTGGCCGTGGGCCCTACCGCTGGGCCTTGGCCGCGTGCTGCTGCTGATTGCGCTGCTGCTTTGGGGCTGGCAGCGGGCGCGCGTGGCTTGGCGGCACCATCTTTACGCCGGCTTTCTGTGGGTGCTGGCCGCGGCCTACCTCACTGGCGCTGTCAGTGCATCCACCTTGTGGCCTTACCGGGAGATCGGCCTGCTGTATCTCTCCTCAACGGCCCTGGGATTAATGGCTGCATTAACCCTGCTGATTGCGCTGTGGGACTGGCCTGCCCTGGGGGCGCGGCACAAAGCCCTCCTGGCGCTCCCTATGCTGCTGCTGGTGCTGGCCGGCTCCAGAACCGCGTGGCTGGCATTGCTCGTGGGGGCCACGGTCCTCGCCCTCCACCGTTTGCCCCTGGCCTGCAGAACCCTGGGGCGGGCGCTGGCTGTGGGAATTCCGGCGGCCCTGAGCGTGCTGCTGCTGCTCAATGAGGGCCCTGACCGGCTCAGTGAGCGCACCGGGCTGTGGCGCAACGCTTCAGCGGTGGCCCAGGCTTCACCCTGGGGTGGCGCAGGCAGTTATCAGTTGGGGCGGCTCATCAGTTACGGCTGCGCCGACGCTGAGCGGCATGCGGCCAGCCTTCAGGGGTGCGAAGGGCCCTTGCAGGTTCTGCCCGCCCCCTGGACCTTTGCCCACAACCTCAGCGCCCATCTGCTGGCTGAAACGGGAATCATCGGCACCACAGGCTGGCTGCTGGTGCTGGGCCTCTCGGTTCTGGTGTGCCTCAGGACCCCCCACCCACTGGTGGCGGCGTGCCTCGCCGCCCTGCTCAGCAGCAACCTCTTTGACAATACCCTGCTGCTGCCCAGCGGTTTTCACGCTGAGCTGTTCTGGGTATTGACCGGGCTTGGTCTGCGCGGCCTGGGCCGCCCGGGGCTGCGCCTGGTCCCCCTGAGCCTGCCGCTGGGGCTGGCACTGTGTCTGCTGTATGCCCTGCCGCTGCGCAGTGCCGAACAAACGCGCCTCTGGCCAGGGCTGCGCCTGACGGCGGTTTATGGCCTGCCCCAGGCCGAACGGGATCAGCCCTACGCCATCTATGTGGCGGCCGAGTTGGATCAGCAGGGCTATATGGACGTGCAATCGTGCAGCCCTGAAGGCATCTGCCGCCGCATTGGCGGGGCGGTGCTGGCGGCGGGTCCAGTCAAAACCTGGGTGACTGTGCGCCCCCCCCAGGACACGGGCACGGTTCGTGTGGTTTTCACACCTTTCGCTGGCCAGGGGCTGGCTGGGGCCCTGGGGCCGGCCGTGGCTTGGCAGGTGCGCCTTGAATAGGGCGGTCTGGTTCTACGGAGTCGGTGGCCTGTTGACTGCCGCCGCGTTGACTGTGGCCCTGCCACTCTGGCGCCCCCCACTGCTGCCAGCCCCGACGCCGTTGGCTGTGCCCTGTACCCCAGGCGGCAGCGCCCAGTACTCCCCGCTGGCCGTCACGGCGCTGACGCCCGACACCTGGGTGGTGCAAAGCGGCGGCGTCATTGCCTTTACGGCTTGCCAGGGCGGGCACACCCAGCTGCACTTGCGGCTTCGCCCTTCGGCTCAGACCTTCTCAGCCCGTGTGGCGGTGCGCTGGGGACAGCAGCAACAACTCGTGCAGCTGAAGGCCAACGAAGAGCGCCACCTCTCGCTGACCCTGGCCCCAGCGCAAACGCTCTGGATCATGCATTTGCCGGGCCCAGCGGGCCAGGACAGCCAATACCTGGAAGTTGATCGAAGATCAGGCGACTGAGCCCAGCAGAGGTGCGCTTGAAGTTCGCCGCTTTGATCTCCACCGGGTATACCCAGGGCGTCGCGCGTAACGCGGCCTTGGGACAGCTCCAGCCTCTCTTCAAAGAGGAAAACCCATAGCAGCCGAACAGGGGCGAGCGCTCTTCTCTCGCCCCTGCCTACTGGTTAGAGAACCACCTGGTAAGCCTGCACCCAAGCGGCAAAGTTGAGCATGCGCCACAAAGGCCCCGCACTGTCTTCGGCCGCGCGCGTCTGCAGCGCTTGCCAGTGCTGCCGGGCCTGCGCAGCGTCAACCGGCCCCTCCAGCTGCTCCAGAATCTCCAACTGGCGCTCGACCCACTCGGGATGTGCGATGAGCCAACGGGTCTCTGGCGTCACAAATCCCAGCTTGTCTCGCCGGGCCAGAATGGGGTCCGGCACCAGCCCTTTCATGGCGTCTCTGAACACGGCCTTGGTGCGGCCCTGGGCATCCAGCAGCAATTCTTCTGGCAGGGTCATCAGGAATTCCGCCAGTTCCCGGGTCAAGAACGGCACGCGGCTCTCGATGGAAAAGTGCATCGAATTCCGGTCCTCGTAGCGCAGCAAGGAGGGCAAGGGGTAGCGGAAGGTCGAGCGCTGCAGCTCTTCTTTGAGCGTCTGCCGGCCCCCGGGGACGCGTTCGGCCCGCAGTTCCACGCCCTGGCGCCGCAGCCAGTCGGCCGAAAGCCAAGTGGGTTGCAGAGGTTCGCCCACCAGCTGCCGTAAGGTCCCCTGCACAGCCGCTGGCGCCAGAAACTGCGCCACATTCAGCAGCAAGGCCCGCCGAGCAGGACCCGCTTGCCGAATCATCTGCGCCGCGCGCTGCACTTGGCCTTGGCGCAGCAGTGAGGTCAGGCGGGCCGAGGCATAAATGGGGTACCCGGCCAGCTGCTCATCGGCGCCCTGACCATCGAGAATGACAGGAATACCGTGCTGCCGTGCACTCCGAAACACCGCGTACTGCGCGTAAATAGACGTGCTTAAAAAAGGCTCACCCTGGGCCAGAATCAGTTCATCGAGATCACGCTCAAGGTCGCCGGGTTGGGGCGTCACGATGTGCGAGGTCACAGGGTAACGGTCAGTCACCTGCTTGACCCAGGCCCCCTCGTTCAATTTAAAATCCGGCTCCACATAGCTGAAGGTATGCAGCTCGGCATCCGGATACAGGTGCCGAATCGACGCCACCACCGCCGACGAGTCAATGCCGCCCGACAGGGCAGCCCCAACCGGCACATCGGCGCGCATGTGCAGCTCAATGTTCTTGAGAAACAGTCGGCGCAGTTCTGTAGCCGCCTCGCCGGGCGCGGTGGCCTGAATCTGGGGACGCGGCGCCCAGTAGCGCTGCACAGTGACGGCCCCACTGCGCAGGTCAACCCGCATCAGATGGGCGGGGGGCAACTGGCGAACATCCTGAAACAGCGTGGTCTCGCCGTCGTTGCTGACCCCAAACCGCAAGTAACGGGCGGCCGCGCCAGCGTTCAGCTGCCGTGACACACCGTCAAAGGCCAGCAGCCCGGCAATCTCTGAAGCAAAGACCAGGCGCCCCTGAACCTGGGCGTAGTGCAGGGGTTTGATGCCGAAGGGGTCCCGCACCAGGGTCACGCGCTGGTGCTGCTGATCATAGAGGGCAAAGGCGAACATGCCGGTCAGGCGGTGCAGGCAGGCTTCTCCCCAGGCGTGCCAGGCCGCGAGCAGCACCTCGGTGTCTGAATCTGACCGGAAGCGATACCCCAACGTTTCCAGTTCTGAGCGCAACTCCAGGAAGTTGTAGATTTCGCCGTTGAAGGTGATCCACAGGCGCTGGTCTGCCGTGGCCATGGGCTGCCAGCCTTCTGCGGAAAGATCGAGAATAGACAGCCGTCGGTGCAAAAAAGCCACCTGCGTCTCTGTCAGGATAGGCGAGGCGATGTCCTGGGGCTGACGCCCATGAAACAGGGGTTCGCCCGCCTGCCCCAGCAGCAGCAGGCCCTGATCGTCGGGGCCCCGGTGTTTCGTGTGCTCAAGCACCCGCTCAAGTTCCTGGCGCGCAGGCGGCGCCCCGTTTAAACGCAAAAGCCCAGCAATTCCACACATGACTTACACCTTCCTCTGCTGCGAATGAACCAAAGAGAGTAAGACACCCAGATACACGGCGTACATCACCGCGTTGATCACAGAAAAAATAGCCACCACCAGAAGCGGATCGGCCAGGTGCACAGTACCGCTCCTCACCAGCGCATAGAAGCACACCAAAAAGGCCACCACGGACACGTCGTAGATCAGTTTCACACTGGCGCGCTCGGTGTGCACGAACACCACCCGTGACACCGGGCCCACGACATACAGCGCGCACAGCCAGGGAATCAGCCACCGGATCATGGCGGGCAGCTGCGGCCACTGCTCGCCAAACAGGCGCAGAGCCAAGGGCGCGCACAAATACAGCAGCACACCCAGCGCTCCGGCCTGAAGCCCGAGCGCACCCAGCGTCCTGTACAGATACTGACCTGCCTGCGGGCCCTGCTCCGCACGCCAGAGTTGGGCGTAGCGACTTTGAAACACATCGGCCATGGCGGCCGTGACCACCGCAACCACTGCAAACAGGGTGCGCTGCAGCAACGAGAAACTGCCGGCAGTTCCCACCGTGGTTAGCACCGTCAACAGGGGCAGCGGCAGCGCGACTGCCACAGCGTCAATGAGAGCCGAGGGCAGAATGACGCGCGGAAATTGACGGTGCGCCCGGGCGACCCGGAGCGCTTCGTGCCACGGCAGCCACCTGGGCTGCGCCGTACGCCACCCCCGCAGCACACCGGCTGTGCGGTTGACCACCTCACCGGCGGCCAGCCCCGCGAAGCCCAGGTGCAGCACACCGCCCGCCAACCGAACAGCACTGGCGGCCACCCCCTGCAGCAAACTGATCTGGGCGGCCTGCCCATATTGCTCTTGCCGAATCAGGTATGCCCGCAACGCGAAAAACACCCCCGAACTCGCTGAGAGCATACCCACCGCCACACTGCCCAGTGTGCCCAGCGCGCCATACCCCAAGACGTTCTTTACAACGATGCCTGCAGCGATCAGGGACAGCAGCGGCGCACTCAACAGGGACAGCACAATCGAGAGAGAGAGCAGATCGCGCGCCTCGTCATCGGTGCGGGCACCGATAATGGCCGCTTCATACTTTAAGGTGGCCACCACAATAGCTGGCGCACCAAAGGAAATGAGCAACCCCACGCGCTGAAAGTCTTCTGGACTGTAGAGGCGCGCGAGCACAGGCGTAAGCGCCAGTGCAATCAGCTGACCACCCGCCGCTCCCCCGACCAGGAGCAGCACTTTACGGAAAAAAGAATTCACCCGTCAGTCCTAGCGCAGGCTTCCGAATTTATTTTCAGGAATAAGGTCCATCATGACGGCCCTGATGGCTCTGGCATCCCCTTGCGCGGCAAAGTGGCCCAAGCGGCTCAGCTGCGTTTCCAGGGTCTGCGGATCGCACTGCTGGAGCTGCGCACTGAAAATTTCCTGGTGGGTGGTTGCCTGCGTTTCCTCACTGGTGGTCAGGAGTTCTTCGTACAGCTTCTCGCCGGGCCGCACCCCGCTGTACACGATATCCACGTGTGACGCCCCGGACAGATGAATCAGGTCCCTGGCCAGATCGGCAATTTTGACTGGCTCACCCATATTCAGCACATAAACCTTTCCGTTCTCTGCGAGTCCACCGGCTTGCAGCACCAACCGCGCGGCTTCCGGAATGGTCATGAAATAGCGCACCATCTCCGGATGGGTGACCGTTACTGGGCCGCCAGCCAGAATCTGCTTCATGAAGATCGGCACCACACTGCCGCGACTGCCCAAGACATTTCCAAACCGCACCGATACAAAAGCCTGGTGCGCTTTGGCCTGGGCGGCCCCAGCAGACACCACCATCTCGGCCACCCGCTTGGAGGCACCCATGACACTGGTGGGGTTGACCGCCTTGTCTGTTGAGATGTTCACCAGCCGCTGAACCCCAAAATCCAGGCAACACTGGACCACGTTCCTGGTGCCAAAAATATTGTTCAGCACTGCTTCAGAGGGCGACTGCTCCATCAGGGGCACATGCTTATGGGCAGCGGCATGAAACACCACTTCCGGCTGGTATTCCCGAAAAATGGCGCGCAGCCGCTTGTCATCGCGCACATCCCCGATCAACCCCAGCACCTGAATCTCGGGCCAGTCGTGTTCCAGTTCCTGCTGAATACCGAACACGCTGTTCTCTCCCCGTCCGAAGAGCAGCACCTTGGCTGGGCCGAACGGACACAGCTGCCGAACAATCTCCGACCCGATGCTGCCCCCTGCCCCGGTGACCAGCACCACACGCCCGCGCAGATAGCCGGCAATCTCGGCAGTATTCAGGTGCACCGGTTCGCGGCGCAGCAGATCTTCAAGATTGACCTCGCGAATTTCGTTGATGCCCACGTTGCCCGCGAGAATCTCAAAGACGCCTGGGATAATACGGTAGCGCACCTCGGCCGACTGGGCCAGTTGCACCACCCGGCGCACGAAATCGCCTGGCGCCGAGGGTACGGCAATCAGGATCTCGGCCGCCTGTTCACGGCGGGCCACCGCCACCAGGTCGCCCACTGGGCCAAACACGGGCAGACCCACAATGCTGCGCCGCTGCTTGGTGACTTCGTCGTCCAGAAAACCGATAGGCGTAAGGCCCGCTTCCGGATGGCGCTGCATCTCTTTGGCAATCAAGGTGCCGGCCTCACCAGCCCCCACAATCAGTACCCGCCGCTTGGCCTGGGCGCGGCGGTGGGGGCGCCGCTCATACAGGAGCCGCGTCAGCATGCGCGCAGCCCCCATCAGCACCAACCCCAGAACGCCCGCCAGCACAGGTACGCTGCGGGGCAAATGCCACTGCGGCTGCAGAATGAAGGCCAGGGCCACGACCAGCAAGGTGGTGAGACCCGTGGCCTGGGCAAGACGCACCAGATCCAGCAGGCTGGCCCGCTGCCAAGACTGCCGGGCAAGGTGGTAATACCACGACACCACGGCCATCACGGCGGTGGTCACGGCCAGGTACGGCAGCGCCGAGATGGCCACACCACTATCAATCGCTGAGGGTTGACGAAAGCCGAAGGCAAGAACGGCTGCCAGCAGCCACAGGGCCAGGTCAATGCAGGCTTTCACCAGCAGATACAACATAAATGTCTGCTCCTCCGCGCTCAGTATGACGTACCTGCTGGTCCGAACACCGCCGCCCACACAAACGGTTAGGGATACACTCGCCCCCATGAAAGCCATCATCCCCGCTGCAGGCCTGGGCACCCGCTTGCGTCCCCTCACCTACACTCGCCCTAAGCCCGTGCTTCGCGTGGCAGGCTACCCCATCATCTGCCACGCCATCGGCACGCTGCGGCAGGCCGGGATCACCGAGATCGGCATTGTGGTCTCAGACATCACGCGCGACGAGATTCAGCATGCAGTCGAAGACCTTCAGGGCGTCCAGCTGACCCTGATCAACCAGCACGAGCAACTGGGCCTGGGCCACGCGGTGCTCACGGCCCGCGAGTGGGTGGGGCAGGACGACTTCTGCGTGTACCTGGGCGACAACCTCTTTGAATTCGGGGCCCAGCCGTTTGTTGAGCGTTTTCAGCAGACACGGCCCACGGCCCTGATTGCCCTGGTCGAAGTGGAGAACCCCACCGCCTTCGGGGTGGCAGAGTTGCAGGGGGAGCAGATCACCCGCTTGGTCGAAAAACCGGCCGTGCCGCCCAGCAACCTCGCGGTGGCCGGCCTGTACTGCTTCACGCCGGAACTGTTCGAGGTGCTCGAAGGCATGCCCCCCTCGGCGCGGGGGGAGTACGAGATCACCGACGGCATTCAGGGCCTGATTGAGCGCGGGCGCACAGTGACCGGGCAACCGGTGCAGGGCTGGTGGAAAGACACGGGGCGCCCTGCTGACCTGCTGGACGCCAACCGGTTGCTGCTGGAGCGCATAGAGGCCAGTATTCAGGGCGTGACGGAAGACGCGCAGCTGACCGGCCATGTGGTCGTGCCGGCCAGCGCCCGGGTCACGCGCAGCAAGATCGTGGGGCCCGTGCTCCTGGGCGATAATGTGGTCATTGAAGACGCCTACATCGGCCCCTTTACCAGCATCGGCAAGGGCAGTGTGGTGCGCGGCGCTGAAGTCGAGCACAGCGTGGTGGATGAAGGCGCCATCATTGAGCACGTCTCCACCCGCCTGCAGGACTGCCTGATCGGGGTGCGGGCCCAGGTGCGCGGCGGCCGTACCCTGCCACGCACCCACAAGCTCACGATCAGCGACGCCAGCGTGGTGGAACTGGTGTGACAGCTGCCACGGCTGCCCCCTTCACCTCTGCGCCACTTCGTTCACAGGCTCAAGGTTCTGTCAGCCGCCTCGGCCTATCATGAGGGCATGACCGATTCACCTCGAATTCACCTGGGGGCCCTGCTGCGTTCCTCGTCGGACGACGCCCGCGCACAGGGCACCCTTGATCACCTCCACTACGAGCAGGGCGGCACGCAGCAGACGCTGCGCTTCGCCGAGCCGGCGCCGTTCGAGGTGAGTGTCAATGCCCTGGGCGGCCACGAGATGTACCTGCAGGGGTCCTTTGAACCGGTGCTGATCATGGAGTGTGCCCGTTGCCTGCGCGACGTGCAGGTGCCGCTGGAGCTGCGCCTGGGCACGTTGATGCGCCACGAGCCCTCCGTCAACACGCCCTTTTTAGAAGAGGCCGAATCTGGCGAAGAGGTCCTGGTGTTCGGCGCCCCGGAACTGGACCTGAGCGCCTACCTCGCCGAGTCGGCGCTGCTGGCCGCGCCCCTGAGCGTGCTGCACGACGAGGCCTGCAAGGGCCTGTGCCAGGTCTGCGGGCACGACCTGAACGACGGGCCCTGCGAGCACATGGCGCAGGTGCCCGTGGAGGCCATTGACGATGAGCTGGGAATCCCCGAAGGCTCGGTCCATGCCCGGCAAAACCCTTTTGCGGCCCTGGCCGACCTGAAGGTGCCCGAGGAGTGAGTGAACTCACCCACTTCCGGGACGGGCAGCCCCACATGGTGGACGTGACGGACAAGGCCCCCTCCACCCGGGAGGCCACCGCCGAGGCCTGGGTGCGCCTGCCGCCCGAAGCCCGCGCGGCCCTGGAGACCGGGACCAACCCCAAGGGCGACCCCCTGGTGGTGGCCCGGTTGGCTGGCCTGGCCGGCAGCAAGCGCACGGCCGATCTGGTACTGCTGTGCCACCCCATTCCGGTCACGGGCGCCGAGGTGCAGGTCTCCCTGGAACCGGAGGGCGTGCGGCTGTGGGCCCGGGTGCGGACTGCGGCGCCCACCGGCGTGGAGATGGAAGCCCTGACGGCCGTCACGGTCGCCGCCCTGAACGTCTACGACATGCTCAAGGCGGCCAGCAAGGCCATGGAGATCACGGGCGTGCGCCTGCTGAGCAAATCTGGCGGCAAGAGCGGGCCCTACCGTGCCCAGGAGGAAGCCCGCGTGAGCCCGGCGGACGCCTGGGAACGTCCGGGCCCCTGACCCCGTAGAGGACACGTATGGGCGCGGAGACTCACAATTCCATGGGCAGCCCCGAATGGCTGACCCTGCTGCACCGCGAGGCGGACGGTGAGCTCTCCCCGCAGGATGCGGCGCGCCTTGCGGCCGTGCCCGATCAGGCCCAGGTGGAGCGCTGGCGGCAGCGTCTTCAGCAGACCGCCGCCTTGGTCGCGGTTCGCCCGGCCCTGCCGCAAGGGGTCGCGGCCGAGGTGGCCCGGGACATTGCGCTGCTTGCACAGCTGCAGCAGGCGGCAGTGCCCCCGGTGCCTTCGGTGGCCGCGCACATCCGCGCTGAGGTGGCCCTGGCCCGCCTGCTGGGCGCACAGGTGCCCCCCCAGCCCGAGCGAGGGGTGGCCGAGGGGGTCGCCCAGGCCATTGGGGTGGACGCCGCCCTGCGCCGCGCCCCGGCCCCCACGCTGCCCCATTCTGTGGCGGCGGTGGTGGCCGCCGAGGTGGCTCTGGGGGCCCAGCTGCAGGCGCCGGTCCCCAGCACCAGCGTGGCCGCCGCGGTGGCGGCCGACGTGGCCTTGCAGGCCCAGCTGGCCCGCGTGCCCGTGCGCCAGCCCCGCAGCCTCGCGGCGCAGGTGGCCGCGCGGATTGGTGAAGCACAAACCCCGCCAGCACCCAACGCCGCGCCCCAGCCTCCCCTGACTGTTCCGGTGGCGGCGGCGCTGCTGGGCCGGCGGCGCAACCCCGCGCCCCTGTTTCTGGTGCTGTCACTGCTGACCGCGCTGACGGTGCTGGCGGTCTCCAGCGCGTGGCCCAACCTCGCGGCGGGCGCGCTGGTGCTGCAGACCCTGCTGGCCCAGGTGTCGCCTGTGGCGGGCCTGGGCCTGGGGCTGCTGCTGATCACCAGTGTGCTGGTGACGTGGCGCCCGGCCCCCGTGACGCAGCGCCTGGGCGGCCTCGCGTTTGCCCTGAGCGCCGTGCTGACCCTGCCAGCCCTCTATGAGGTGGCTGGCCGCGGCACGGTGACGTTCGGGCAGGATGTGGTGGTCAGCGGTCCGGTGCAGGGCAACGTGATCGCCGTGGGCGGCAGCGTGCGCCTGCAGAACACCGCCCAGGTCAGCGGCGAGGTGGTGACCTTGCTGGGCGACGTGCAGCGGGCCCCCGGGGCCCAGGTAGGCGGGCGCGTGAACGCCCTGCTGGGCCGGGCCCCGGGCGACGCCGCCGCGCTCCAGACCCCGGTGCCCCCCGGCGTGGGCGCCGTGACCGCCGCCGCTTTCCGCCCGGTGCTGGGCTGGCTGGGGGCGGCGGCGTGGCCCCAGGTGTTCGTGACCCTCACAGGGGGCGCCTTGCTGCTGCTGTTCGTCTCGGGGCTGGCGCCGCTGCTGGCCCGGCGCCAGCGCCACGCCCCCATGCGGACCCTGGCCCTGGGGGTGCTGGCTGTGGCCACCCTGTTGGGCCCCGCAAGCGGCTTGGCCCTGGTGGGCCTGCTGGGCCCCGCCCTGATTGCTGCCGCGCTGGCCGCCCTCTTGATCGCCGTGGGCCTGAGCGTGAGTGCCTACGACGCAGGCCGGACCCTGGCGACCCGCGCCCGGCTGCCCCTGCCCGACATGGTGGGCGCCCTGGTGGGCCTCAGCGCCGTGGCCGCCACCCTGAGCGTGCCGCCCCTGGCCTTTGCGGTGGCCCTGATCGGCGGGGCCTGGGGGGCCGGCACCCTCCTCCTAACCCGAACGGACCCCTCTCCTCTGAACCACGCAGCGTGAGGGCGGAAGCCACTGCCTGTATAGGGCAATTGACGGGTACTGGCTCAGCCGCCCATTCCTTGGCGCAGCCCCGAACCGCCAACGAGAGGGCGGCAGCACCTTTTGAAATGGCCCTGTCACGGGAGGTGTGCGCCAGAACCTGCGGCCTAAAAGCCAGCCCTCTGGCCCCAGCCAGAGGGTGTGCACACTCTCCTAGAGCGAAAGCATGAAGGCGCCGCCGCCAGCCTGAGTAGCTGACGGCGGCGCGATTGAGGCTGAACCCTGGGGCTCAGTTGAGGATGCGTTTCAGGTGCAGGTAGATCTCATACCAGTCCTGCTTGTCGCGCGGGCGTTTGCCACGCAGCTCAATGCGGGACAGGGTGCGGACCCAGTCGGGCGTGATCTGTGGCCCCAGGGTGGGGTCTGCGACCAGATCAGCGAGGCCCTTGGGCAGCGCGCCCTCGGTGGACGTGCCGTAGAACTCGACGCCTTCGAGCAGGTCATGGACCGTGATGGCGTAGGCCCCCGCCAGGGTCTGGAGGGTTTCCAGGCTGGGGTTGGTGCGGCCACGCTCCAGATCGCTGAGATACGGAACGCTGATTCCGGCCGTTTCGGCCACATCCTTGAGCCGCAGCCCGCGTTCGCTGCGCAGTTCGCGGAGTCGTTCGTGCAGTTTCATTCTTCACCTCCTTGGCTGCGGCGTGGCCTCACGCGGGGCGCTGAACACGCTGACGCGCGGGCCGCCTGGGGCCCCCCGGCTCAGCCCGCAGCAGGTTTGCCTGTGGGCAGAATAGGGCAGCCTTGGTTGGAGTGTAACACCGCCCCTCAATACGGTCAATACAGAATGAGGGTTAACCCTTCTTGCCCTTCACGATCTCCCCTGCTACCATGAGGGCACAAACGGCCCCACGCCACAATCACCCACACTGTGCTTTCCTCTGACCTCGCCGCCCAACGGGCGGGAAGGAGTACCTTCATGCGCGCCCTGGACACCATCGCCGAAAGCATTCGCGTCGGCTACGCCCACCCCACCACGCTCCTGAACACGTTCATTGAGGTCGAGAACGAGGGCGGTCTGGGCGCCGTGCGCCGCATTGAGCGGCAACTGCAGTTGGGGGTCAGCGCCATGCGTGAGCGCCAGCACCCCGGCAGTGACCTTGCCCAGACCTGGCTGAATTCGGCCCGCGCCTACCTGATCACCCGCGCTGAGCGGCGTCAGGCGGTGTAAGACGCAGGGCACCCCAGGCGCCCCTCCCAGACAACCCGAGGCAAACAGCGCCGCCGCACCTGATCTCGCAGGTGCGGCGGCGCTGATGTGGGGTGAGCCTCAGGCCCCAGCGGTCTCTTTCAGGCCGTAGATGGCCTCGTATTTGCGGTGCAGGTAGGCCACGTACGCGTCGGCGCTCAGGGGCTGCCCGGTGGCCTGCACGATCAGCTCGTTCGGGGTCAGGCTGCGGCCATGCTGGTGCACGTGCTCCACCAGCCACGCCAGCAGGGGGCCGTATTCGGCGCGGTCCACGCCGGCGGCCACCTCGGGGGTGCGGCGAGCGGCCTCCAGCAGCTGCACGCTCAGCAGGTTGCCCAGCGTATAGGTGGGAAAGTACCCGATGAGCCCGGCGGACCAGTGGATGTCCTGCAACACCCCCTGCGCGTCGTTCGGCGGGGTCAGGCCCAGGTCGGCCTGCATGCGGGCATTCCAGGCCTCGGGCAGGTCGCGCACCGCCAGGGTGCCTTCCAGCAGCGCCAACTCCAACTCGAAGCGCAGCATGATGTGAACGTTGTACGTGACCTCGTCGGCTTCGACCCGGATCAGGCTGGGCTGCACGCGGTTCACGGCGCGGTAGAGGGTCTGCGGATCCAGGCCCGCCGTGACCTCAGGGGCCGCCGCCGCCAACACCGGGAAATAGCGCTGCCAGAAGGGCAGGCTGCGCCCCAGCAGGTTCTCGAACATGCGCGACTGGCTCTCATGGACCCCCAGGCTGGCGCCTGCCGAGACCGGGGTGCGCGCCCAGCGCTGGGAGACCCCACGCTCGTACATGGCGTGCCCCGCCTCGTGCCACGTGCCAAAGCAGCAGGCGGGCCAGTACGGCTCGACCCGCGTGGTGATGCGGATGTCGCTGCGGCTGAAATTGGACTGAAAGGGGTGGGCGCTTTCATCCTGGCGGGCAAAGTCGCCCTGCAGACCAAAGGCCTCACCGGCCACCCGCCACGCAAAGGCTTTCTGGGCCTCGGCCGGGAAAGGGCGGGTCAGGACGCTGTAATCGGCGGCGTCGCCAGCGCCACGCAGGCGCGTGAGCAGCGGCAGGGTGCGCGCGCGCAGATCGGCAAAGATCGTGCGCACCTGCGCGGCGCGCATGCCGGGCTCATAGTCGTCGAGCAGCGCGTCGTAGGGATGGTCCTCAAAGCCCATCAGATCGGCCTGGCGCCGGGCCAGCTCGACCATGCGCGACAGGTGGGGGGCAAACAGGGCAAAGTCGCTCTTGGCCCGCGCCTCCAGCCACGCGTGGTGGGCCTCGTTCTGGGCGCGGGTCTGCTCCTCCACAAAGGCGGTGGGGAGCCGGGTGGCCTTGGCGTAATCGCGCCGCGCCACCCGCACCACAGCGGCCTGGGTGTCGTCTTCGGGCTGGGCCGCTTCCAGCAGCCGCCCCAGCTCTTCGGCCGTGAACAGCTCATGGCCCAGCGCCGCCAGGGTGGCCAGTTGCTGGCCGCGACCCGGGGCCGCTTCGGGCGGCATGGAAACCTCTTGCTCCCACGAGAGTAGCCGGGCCGCCGCTTCCAGGTCACTGACCTGCCCCAGACGGCGCATCAGATCGTTCATGGTCATGGCCCCCAGCCTACCCTTGCCGGGCGCCGGCTGCGCCAACTGGCTGACTGGCCTTCACTGCCAGCGCTCGCGGGTCTCGGCCGCCTGCCCCAGCAGCAGGGGCCGCACCTCGCCCAGCAGGTACAGGCTGCCGCACACCAGCGCCGCCTCGCTGCTGAGGTCGCCCATCAGCCGGTCCAGGGCCTGCAGGGCCTGGGCCGGGGATTCGGTGAGCGTGTGGGGGATGTTCGGAAACAGGGCCGCCAGGGTGGCCGGCGCGGCCGAGCGGGGACTCAGGGCCGCGCGGGTCAGGATCAGGTGGCTGGCCAGGGGCGCCAGCGCCGCCGCCACCCCGGACAGATCCTTGTCCTCGGCGGCCCCAAAGACCACTGGCAGGCGGGTGACCCCCAGGGCCTGCAGGGCCTGCACCAGC
The DNA here is from genome assembly GCF_020166415.1 of Deinococcus multiflagellatus. Lineage (NCBI taxonomy): Bacteria > Thermotogati > Deinococcota > Deinococci > Deinococcales > Deinococcaceae > Deinococcus > Deinococcus multiflagellatus. The sequence continues at coordinate 6,565 of NZ_JAIQXV010000010.1, read as the reverse complement.
GCGCGCGCACCATCAGGGTTGTGGGCGCCGTCCAGCAGCACGCGCCGCCCCTGCCAGGGCATCACCTCCAGCCGCCCAGGCCAGCGAGTGGTGGCCGCGCCGCGCGCCATGGCCGCCGCAGTCAGGCCCAGGCGCTGCGCGGCCAATGCCGCCAGCGCCGCGTTGCGGGCGCCGTGCTCGCCCAGGAGGGGCGTGTGGAAGGTGACCTGCCCAGCGGGGCTCTGAAGGGAGACGGTGGAGCCCGCCCAGTCCAGCCCGGTCACGTCGGCCTGGGCCTCGGTCCCCAGGGCCCACAGGTCGGCCCCCTGGGCCTGCAGGATCAGTTGCAGGCTGGGCGATACCCCGGTCACCGCCGGGCGACCGGGCCTCAGGATGCCGGCCTTTTCAGCCGCGATGGCTTCCAGGGTGTCACCGAGAATCGCCGTGTGGTCCAGGCCCACGTTGGTGATCACGCTGAGGGCCGGGTCCAGGGCATTCGTGGCGTCCAGGCGTCCGCCCAAGCCCACCTCCAGCACAGCCACCTGCACGCCCGCCTCCGCGAACAGCAGCGCCCCCAGCGCCGTCACGATCTCGAAAAACGAGGCGCCTTCGGCTTCGGCCGCCGGGCGCACTCGGGCCAGCGCGGCGGCCACCTCATCCTCCGGGCACTCTTCTCCCGCCACCACGAAACGCTCGGTGAACCGGGTGAGATGGGGGCTGGTAAAGAGCCCGGCGCGGATCTCGGCGGCCCCCAGCATGGCGGCCAGTGTGGCGGCGGTGGAGCCTTTGCCGTTGGTGCCGCCCACCAGCACAGTTTCAAACGTGCGCTGGGGGTCACCCAGCCGCGTCAGCAGCGCCCGCACCCGGCCCAGGCCCGGGTGAATGCCAAAGCGCTGCTGGGCAAAGAGCCAGTCCAGTTCCATCTGCCACGAAGGGGAGGCAACCATACCCCCAGCATAAAAGCGGCGAGCACCGGGACGCGCGGCGGCCCCGGTCCTCTTGTCCAGTGACGGCGCAGCTCAGCCCTGGGCGCTGAAATAGGCCTCCAGGGCCGGCACCACCTGCTTCTTGCGGCTGATGCGCGCGCCCAGATCCGCCACATGGTCGTGGGCCTCCACGCCGAACGCCTCCCGCAGCACCTTCTCCTCGGTGGCACTGAGCACCAGCGTCCGGTTGGTCTCGTTCAGAATGTCCACCACGCTCAGCAGCACGCCGTTGAGGGTGTCTTCGGCCTTCACGGCGTCCATGGCGCGCAGCAGCTCGGCCTGGCGCCCAAAGACGTAGCCTGGATTGGTGGTTTCAATCACGCCCAGGCCCCACTGCTGCGGGGCCGCCGGATCGCCAAAGGGAAAGACCTTGTAGTCCATACGCAGCAGCGTTTCGGCTGGGGTGTCGCCCAGATCACTCTTGGCCGCAAACATGGCCAGGGCGTAGGCCTCCACATCTTCAATCCCAGCCACCGGCGCCAGGAAACCCACCGCGTCGCGGTCCTCGGGGGTGGTGGTGGGGCTACGGAAGTGCAGGGTATCGCTGAGAATGGCGCTCAGCATCAACCGGGCGTCCAGCGGCTCCACGTCCAGCCCCGCTTCCCGGAACAGCTTGAGCAGCAGGGTGCCGGTGCAGCCCACCGGCTCGAAGCGCAGATAGGCGGGCTGCGTGGTGGTCAGGTCACCCAGCTTATGGTGGTCCACCACACGGGTCACGGTGAGCTCATGCAGGCCAGCCAGCGACTGCGCGCTTTCATTGTGGTCCACCAGGGCCACCGGGCTTCCGGCAGGCAAGGCCTCCAGCAGGGGGGGCGCCTCTAGACCGGCTTCCCGCAGCACAAACGCGGTTTCAAAGTTGGGTTCACCCAGGCGGTAAGCCTGGGCGTCCACGCCCTGGCGCTGCAGCAGACGCGCGTACACCAGCGCGGCAGTCATGGCATCGGTATCGGGGTTCTGGTGGCCAAACACAGCAAGCATGTGGGGAGTCTAACGGGTCTGGCCGCGGCTGGGCTGCAGGCACCCCACACAAGAAACCCCCGCGCGGGGCGGGGGCTTCTGAGAAAGAGAGGGTTTAGAAGGTGACCTTGTACTGGATCTTGAAGACGCTGCCGCGGGCGCTCTGGGCGGCGTTGGCCCCCGTCGTTGCACCGTTGAGCGCGCTCAGGCCCAGGTTGCCGTAGCCGTAGCCGAAGCTGAGGTCGTAGTAGTTGCCCTCCACGTACAGCAGGTTCTGGGTCACGGTGCGGTTGCCGTTGTACTGGTCAATGAAGGCGCCAGCGGTGTTGGTGCTCGCCGCGTAGGGGCGGTAAGCGCGGTTGGTGCCTGCGTAGCCGGCGTAGTAGACAGCCAGCTTGGTGTTGGGCAGCAGGAATTCGTTCAGGCGCACACCCACGCGGTAGGTCACGTCGTTGGCCGAGAAGTCCACGTTCGTGCCCGTCGCGGTGTAGTCGTAGCTCTTGTTGTAGAACTTCGCGTACGCCTCGAAGCTGGGACGGAACACGGTGTTCAGGGTGTCGGTCTTGACGTCCACCGTGCCGTTGAAGCTGGTGGTGTTGGCCAGACCGTTGTTCTGCCCCAGTTCCGTGCTGCTGTAGGTGCTGTTCTCAAAGCCGGCGCCCACGTTGATGTTGGCCACGCCCACCTTGGCGCTGTACCCAACGTTGCCGTACAGCACGTTGTTGCTGTAGCTGTTGGTCGCCGTGCGGTAGCGCGACTTGTAGCCCAGCGTCAGGTCGAGGTTCTTGACCAGCGCGTCGGCGGCTTTGCCGTCGTGCTTGACTTCCACGCCGAACTCGCTGTAGCAGGTGCTGCCGCCGCAGGAGTTCGAGTCCAGTTCGCTGGTGTTCAGGCCGAACTCGTTGCTGCCCGCAGCAATGCTGTTGGCGAAGAAACCACCGTCGTTGTTCACGCGGAGCCCGCCGAAGCCGACGTTGCGGAAGAAAGCACCCACACTGAAGCCCAGACCCGGCGTCACGTCAGCACGCACAGCGTAGCGGGCGCCCGCGCGGTCCTGGTAGATAGCGTCAACAGGGGCTGCACGGCCGGTCATGTACTCGTAGTAGCCGCCGCGCACGGTGATCAGGTTCAGCAGGCTGACCTTCGCCGCGATGCCACGGTCCACGATGGCGCTGGGCTCGTTGGCGGTGTTCAGGGGGTTGCGGCCATAGGCAACGCTGTTGTCCACGTAGCCACCCACCGAGACAGGGCCCAGGGTGGTCTTGGCCTTGACACCGAAGCCAGTGCGGCCGGCCGGGAAGGGGGCCGTGCTGTTCTTGGCGGTGGGGTTGGCTTCCATGATCCCGGCGGTCGCGTCGTAGCCGGCGCTCACGCTGCGGTAGTTGATGGTATAGAACTTCACCGGGCCCAGGGTGCCCGAGGTCTGGGCGTAGAAGGCGTTCTGGGTTTCCACCGCACCTGCCGCTGCGCCCGCCACACGGCTGGGGTAGATGCGGCTGGTGGCGTACTCGCTGTCCACCTGCCAGCCACCCACGGTGCCGTGGAGGTCTGCGCCGAAGGCCGTCACATCGTTGGGCTGGCCTGCGGGCTGGCCGAAAGCGTCAGCGCCTTCCTGCAGCACGTGGATGCCGGCCTTCAGGGTGCCCACGGGGGTGATGGTGGCGCGCACACCACGGTAGTACAGGTTGTCGCCGTTGGCGCCGCCGCGGCTGCCGTACACGCCGGTGATGGTGGGCTTGAACGCGCCGAGCACGGGCAGCGTGCTGCCGTCCACGTTCACGATGTAGCCGTCGCCGCGCCCCACGGCGTCGTTGTCACCAATGTAGTCGGCGAACTTGAACTTCAGGCTCTTGCCGAAGGTCACCGTGATGGGCGCGTTGCCTACGGTGAAGCTCGCAGTGGCATTGTTGAAGTAGAAGAACAGGGGGCGGTAGGTCACGCCGTCCTGAATGACGTCGGGGTAGCGGGTGTCAGCGGTGGGCAGGCCAGCGCGGATACCGAAGCTCACGTCCACTTTGTTGACGTTCAGCCCACCAGGGCCGGGCACGAACGCGCCGGCCGGCGCGCTGCGCACGGTGTCAAAGCGGCCCGTGTTGGTGCCGAAGGTGATGCCAAAGCTGATGGTGGTTTCGCCTTCGCGGCGCACGGCGCCGTTGGGCAGGTTGCCCGCACCCGAGAAGCCGTAGTAGTTCGCGGCGTCGTTGATCACGGGGCTGCGGCCGCCAGTCATATCGGCGTAGTCCACGGCCGTATCGGCCGTGTCGGCATTGCCGTCCGTACCCGTGGTGAAGACCGTGCCCGGGATCAGGCGGTCAAAGTCCATGTCGCGGGTGCTGCGGGCCACGTAGTAGGTGGCGCTCAGGGTGGGCTGGATATTGAAGGCGTACTTCTCCAGCTGGGTCACGCGGTTGTCGATGCTGTTGACGCGGGTTTCCACGACGCCCACGCGGCCAGCGAGGTTGTCGAAGTCGGCGCGGGCCACCAGATCGGCCTGGGCGGCTTCCACGGCGCTGACGCGGTCTTGCAGGTTCAGGATGTCCTGGTTCAGCAGCACGGTCAGGTCGTTCAGGGCGGCGATGGAGCTCGCGTTGTCGTCAACGTCGGCACGCAGGGTGTCGTAGTCGTCGGCGCGGGCGGTCAGCTCCTCGATCTGGGCGGTGATGCCCGCCAGGGCCTCGGCGTCACCGTTGGCCGCGGCGATCATCTCGACGCGCTCTTCCAGACGGGCGAAGTCGTCGCGGCTGACCATGTTCTCTTCCAGGTCGCTGACGCGCACGCCCAGAGCGGCCAGATCGGCAGCGAGTTCCTGGATGGCGTTCTGCAGCGCCGTCAGGGTCTCGGGGTCGATCTCGCTGGGTGCCACTTGGCCCGTACGCATCTGATCCAGCAGGCGCGCAATGATGACGGCCGCTTCATAGCGGGTCAGGTTCTGCGTGCCGCGGAAGGTGCCGTCGGGGTAGCCCAGGATGATCCCGGTGCTGACCAGACGGTCGATGGCGTCCTTGGCCCAGTGACCGGCGGGCACGTCGGTCAGTGCGGGCACCTGGGGCGCGCTCGCGGGCGCAGTGGTCTGCGCAGCGGCAACGCCGAAGGACAGCGCAGCGGTGAGAACGAGCAGGCTTTTCTTCATATGAACCCCCAAAAGGTCGTCGCGCGTCGGAGCACCTTCTCGCAGCTCTGAAGTAGACGCAGGGGCGAGTTGCCGGGTTTCCTCTCCCAGGTGTAGTTCGCCGCTTCCCGTGTTCCTTCGCGCAACCTGACATTCTTCGCCTGTCGGTTCAGAAATGCCAGATCAGGCGGATGATACAAGCATGAAAGAGACCCGGTCAACCCTGAGAGCCCCATAAAACCGTCATTTTACGCGCTTTGACCTATTTCTGATCAAGTGATGAAGGCGTATGGGCCGCTCTTTTTAGGGTTGGGTGGGCAAGACAAGCTCTTGGCCGCCCGTCGCCAGAGCCTCCTCAAACCAGGCGGGCACGCTCGCCTTAAAGTACCGCTCGGCCCATGCCCTGGCCCAGCTGCCAAATGTGCCGCTCTGAATGGCATTCCGCGTGCGCTCCACCAGACGGTGGAGATAGCGCAAATTGTGCAGCGAGAGCATCCGCGGCCCAAGCATCTCCTCCGCCTTGACCAGGTGCGCCAGATAGGCACGGGTGTAGTGCTGACAGGCGTAACAGTCGCACTCGGGGTCCAGCGGGACCAGCTGCTGGCGCGGCGCACTGGCGTTCAGGTTCAGGCGGCCATCGTCCGTCAGCGCGTAGCCAAAACGGCCCGTGCGGGTAGGGTACACACAGTCAAACATGTCTACACCCAGCGCGATGCCCGCCACCAGATCCTCGGGGTGACCTACACCCATCAGGTAACGGGGCTTGTGGTCGGGGAGGCGCTCGGCCGTATAGGCCACCGCAGGGTACATCTCTTCCTTGGGCTCGCCCACCGCTAGGCCACCCAACGCAAAGCCGGGGGTGTTATGGGGCAGCGTTAGCTCCAAGCTCTGCTGGCGCAAGTCATGGTGCACGCCCCCCTGTACGATGGCAAAGAGGGCCTGCTCTGGCTTGGTCTTGGCCTGCAGGCAGCGCGCCAGCCAGCGCTCGGTGCGCTCCAGACTGCGCTGAATGTACTCGCGTTCTGCCGGGTAGGGGGGACACTCATCAAACGCCATGATGATGTCGGCGCCCAGGGCCTCTTGCACGGCGATACTGCGCTCCGGGGTCAGCTGCACCGCGCTGCCGTCCAGATGACTTTTGAAGGTCACGCCCTCCTCGGTGATCTTGCGCATGTGGCCCAGACTCATCACTTGGAAGCCACCAGAATCGGTCAGGAAGGGGCCGGGATAGGCCGTGAAGCCCGGCAGGCCCCCGTGCGCGGCCACCAGCGCCTCTCCCGGGCGGAGCATGAGGTGATAGGTGTTGCCCAGAATCATCTGTGAGCCAATGTCCAACAGTTCCTGGGGGCTGATGCCCTTGACCGTACCCTGCGTCCCGACGGGCATGAACATCGGCGTTGTGACCGTGCCGCGCGGCGTGTGGAACTGCGCGACGCGCGCCCGGCCCTCGCGGGCCTGAATGGTGAACTCGAACATACGCGGCATTGTGCCGCATGGCGTCTGGACAGGCGCCCCAGCCGCGAGAGACAACAAG